>DASSSM010000246.1:0-4158 GCA_035708425.1 Pseudolabrys sp. | reverse complement strand
TAGGCGCGCACGAGCGTGTCTCTTGTCGACATGAAGACTTTCGACTCACCGGCGTCGATCATCTTGGTGACGAATTCCGAAGGGACGAGATAAGACACGGGAGCGCTCTCCTTGTTGTCAGTTGCAGGCTCAAGCCGAGCCTCAAGCCGAACGTCAGCAATACGCGTGCCAACCACTGACCGGACGCGCGCCGCTGCTGCTTTCCGATGCGTCGGTGCGGAAATGCGCGACTATTTTGACGTCAGCCGGATACGCGCGGCGTTCAAAAAAAGTGAGCCGCTCTGAGGGCGCGCTGCACTGCACAAAAAATTGCCGCCACCGATTAATTTGAATGCAGCCTCGTCGCCTCGTTCATTAAAATCGTTTTATTTCAGGTGGTTACGCTCTGGCACGGTCATTGCTGAGATAGCAGACGGAAAGACTGTGCAGGTGCCGAACGGATGACGACTGAAGCCGGGACCACGACCAAGTCAGCAGGCGAAGCAACGTCTGGCGACTTCGAGCCCGAACAAAAACGATATCTCGAAGGATTTGTCGCGGGGCTGCAGATCGCCAAGACGGCGAAGGGGATCGCCGCGCCTGCTGCGGACGCATCACCCGCATCGAAAGAAGCGATCGGTCCCGATGCGGCTGCACGCAAGGCGCAGGACCGCGTGCTGGCTGCGGGTGGCAAGCTGTCGGATCCGGAGAAGTTCAAGCGCGACGAGCATCCGTTCGATACTTACGAGCGGCTGAAGGCGCACGCCGCCAAGAACGAATACCCCAAGCCGCAGGATAATTTCCGCTGGCGCTACTTCGGGCTGTTCTATGTCGCGCCCAACCAGAATTCCTACATGTGCCGGCTGCGGCTGCCGAACGGAATTCTGAAAGCTGCGCAGCTCGCGGGCCTCGCCGACCTCGCCGAACGATATGGCGGCGGCTACGCCCACGTCACGACGCGCGCGAATATCCAGATCCGCGAGATCGAAGCGAAGAACTCCGTCGCAATGATCGAGGCGGTGCAGGATCTCGGCCTGTGCTCGCGTGGCTCCGGCGCCGACAATATCCGCAACGTCACCGGCGCACCGACAGCCGGCATCGACCCGCAGGAACTGATCGACACGCGCCCTTATGCGCGCGAATGGCACTTCCACATCCTCAACGATCGTTCGCTCTACGGCCTGCCGCGCAAATTCAATGTTGGTTTCGACGGCGCGGGCTTGATCCCCGTGCTGGAAGACACCAACGACATCGGCTTCCAGGCGGTGCAGGTGAACGAAGGCTTCGGGATCGAGTCGGGCGTCTGGTTTCGTCTTTGCCTGGGTGGCCTTACAGGCCACCGCAGTTTCGCCGGCGACACCGGCGTCATCGTCCGCCCCGCGGATGCGACCCTGGTGGCTGACGCGGTGGTGCGCGTCTTCATCGACCACGGTGATCGCACCGACCGCACCAAGGCACGGCTCAAATACGTGCTTGAAAAGATGGGGGTCGAGAAGTTTCTCGCGCTCGTCGAGGAGAAACTCGGGCGCAAGCTCGACCGCGCCGCATCTGGCGCGCTCGCGCCGCGGCCCCAGTTCTCGCGGACCGCCCATATCGGCATCCACGCGCAGAAGCAAACAGGGCTCCACTGGATCGGTGTCGTTGTGCCGGTCGGCTATCTCGGCGTTGCGCAGATGCGCGGCCTTGCCGATATCGCGCACGAGCTCGGCGACAGCGATATCCGTCTGACGGTCTGGCAGAATCTCCTGATTTCCGGCGTGCCAACAGACAAGCTCGATGATGCGCGCCGGCGCATTGAAGCGCTTGGCCTTGCCATTGAAGCCAATGCGCTTCGCTCCGGTCTCGTCGCCTGCACCGGCAATACCGGCTGCAAGTTCGCCGCCTCAGACACCAAGCGGCACGCCGAAGAGATCGCGCGCTGGTGCGAGACGCGGGTTGCGCTCGACGCACCGGTCAACATTCACCTGACCGGCTGCCATCATTCCTGCGCGCAGCATTTCGTCGCCGAGATCGGCCTTTTGGCCTGCAAGGTGCAGGACGGTGAGGACGCCGATCCGGTCGAGGGCTATCACATTCTGGTCGGTGGCGGCTTCGGACCCGATGCCGCGCTCGGACGCGAGCTTTACCGCGATGTGAAGGCCGAGGATGCGCCGCAGACGGTCGAACGCATCCTCAAAGCTTACCTGGCCCATCGCGCTTCATCGAAAGAAAGCTTTATCGAATTCGCACGCCGCCACGAAACCGACGCGCTCAAGGCATTCGCCGCGGAGGCTGCATGAGCATCACGCCACGCCCGCCAATTCCGTCCTTTCTTCCGGAAAATGCGCCGTTCTCGCCCGAGCAACGTGCCTGGTTGAACGGCTTGTTCGCCGGCCTCTATGGTTTGACGGAAGGCGTGACGCCGCTGACCGCACAGGAGGTCGTGCAGCTTGTGCCCGGTGTCGCGCTGGCACCGGCCGTCGAAATTGATGACGGTGCTCCCTGGCACGATCCGGCGATGCCGCTCGTCGATCGTATGAGGCTGGCCGAGGGCAGGCCGCTGCCGCGCCGGATGATGGCGGCGATGGCGCAGCAGGATTGCGGCCAGTGCGGCTATAACTGCAAGGACTATTCGGCGGCAATCGTCGCCAAGACCGAGGAGCGATTGAACCTGTGCGTGCCGGGCGGCAAGGAAACCGCCCGCATGCTCAAGGACCTTTACCGCGAGCTCGAAACGCCAGGCGCCGCGCCGCCGGCCGAAAAGACTGCGCGCGCGCCGCCGGCCAAGCTCGGTTATTCGCGTGACAATCCCGTCGTCGCGACGCTCGCGCAGCGCCACCGCCTCAACAAGGACGGGTCGCAGAAAGAAACATGGCACATCGAGCTCGATCTTGCAGGCACTGAGCTTGCGTACGAGGTCGGTGACTCGCTTGGCATCTATCCGATCAATGATCCGGGGCTGGTCGATACGGTGATTGCCGCGCTGGGCGCGCCGCCCGACTTCCCGATCGGCGGACGCACGCTGCGTGAAACGCTGAGCGATGGTGTGTCGCTGTCGCCTGCGCCGGATATGCTGTTCCAGCTCATTTCCTTTTTGACCGGCGGAGACCGGCGCAAGACAGCAAAGGCGATCGCTTCCGGACAGGATCCGGACGGCGATGCCGCCACGCTCGACGTGCTGGCGGCCTTGCGGAAATTTGAGGGGATAAGACCCGATCCCGAAGCCTTCGTCGAAGCGCTCGACCCCCTGCAGCCGCGCGTCTACTCGATCTCGTCCTCGCCCAAAATGAATGCGGGTCGCGTCTCGCTCACGGTCGACGCGGTGCGCTACGAGATCGACGGACGTACGCGCCTTGGAGTCGCCTCGACTTTCCTCGCGGGTCGCATCGCGCCTGGCCAAAAGGTGCGCGTCTATGTGCAGAAGGCGCAGCACTTCGCGCTGCCGTCCGATCCGAACAAACCGATCGTCATGATCGGGCCCGGCACCGGCATCGCGCCGTTCCGCGCGTTTCTGCAGGAGCGGCTCGCGACCGGTGCACCCGGCCCGAACTGGCTCTATTTCGGCCACCAGCGCAGCGATTACGATTTCTTCTACGAGGAAGAACTCAAGGCCATGCGCAAGTCGGGCCATCTCACCCGTTTGACGCTTGCCTGGTCGCGCGACGGCGACGAGAAAATCTATGTCCAGAATCGCATGCGCGATGACGGGCGGGATCTTTGGACCTGGCTTGAGCGTGGTGCGCACATATATGTGTGCGGCGATGCTTTGCGCATGGCGAAAGACGTTGAACGCGCTCTTATAGACGTCGTTGCCGAGCACGGTAAACGCAGTCCCGAAGATGCCGCGCGCTATGTTGCCGAACTGAAAAAGAATGACCGCTACCAGGTCGACGTGTATTAAGAGGCCATGCCGGTGAACGAGCAGCGCACTCCGTCAGAAGCAAAACCCGCGCGCATGAGTGCGCTGGCCCGCTTGCCTGTATTCCTGTCGCTCGACGGGAAACGGGCGGTGCTCGCCGGCGGGAGCCCGCCGGCGGCGTGGAAGGCGGAGCTGCTGTCGGCTTCGGGCGCGCGCGTCGAGGTCTATTCGACCAACATATGCGATGAACTCCAGCAGCTGGCCGATGACCCGCCGCGCGGCGCGATCGTCATCCATCGTTGCATGTGGTCGGCGGAAAAATTCGATGATGCTGCGATTGC
>DASSSM010000245.1:0-2871 GCA_035708425.1 Pseudolabrys sp. | reverse complement strand
CAGCCTCCCGAATATTTCACCCGGGAGGAACTCCGATTATTCTCTGGGCGGGCCTATATTTGGAGTCTGTACATCGATGCATATCTGCGCGGTGATTTTTTTCAGATCCTGTTCGGCTTCGGACCTGATTCGTGGGTCGGGCGCTTTCCAGTCTATGCGCATAATACATTCATTGGCCAACTCTACGAACTCGGTATTGCTGGAGTTGCCGCGCTCGTATGGCTGATTGGAGCAAATGTGGTTGTAGCTGCATATACGGTGAGTAATTCGAGACTTCTCTTATTGTCGTGCCATATAGGATTCATCATCCTTAATATGGCCACCATGGGGTTATGGACGCTCGAAGGCGATATTCTGTACGGTCTGCTGCTCGGTCATACGTGGTACTTGCGATCGCGCGTCCCCGCGGAAAATAGCTTTCGCAGCAACCTCGGATCAGTCACGCAATATGCCAGCAACAGATGAATGATGAAATATCGTGCAGCGCTCTAATCGTCAGCAAACTGTGTCGCAACTTGTGTTTCACAATGAAACGGCGGGCGTTCTCGGACCGATCCGTCTAGCAATCGCCCGTTCGTCGCGCCTTTTTCATGATGCTTAGCGGGCTGACTGTGGCTGCCGCGTCAGGCCGACCGTTGGTTTCCGATACCCGATTGCACCAGTGAAATAGGCCTGCGCCAGTGGGATAACTCCTAAAACCCGCCCGCTGCCGCGGGTTAAAATCTGGCTAACATGTTGCGTCCAAGCGGGGTGCCTGGCTTCGCGCGGCTTCAATGCCTGCCCGGTATAACGCGGTCTCGGGGGGAGGGGTCGAGCAGGAAGCTTGACCATGTCTGTACGAATTCTGGCAGTGGCCGCCATTCTGACTTTTTGCGCGGCCTTGTTTGTGGCGATGCCGCGCCCATCGACATCCGCAGAGGTGTCGCACGAGATGGCAGCCGTTGCGATTGATTTCGACGCATTGCGCGCCGAAGCCGCTGCAGCGCTCCAGGCCCTGGAGCAGTCACGCGAGCAACGCCTCGCTTCTGCGGAAGTTGCCACGTTCTGATTTATTTAGCCGGGTAGGGATGTCACCGCACGCATCAGGCGTTGTGATCGTCGGCGTTCGGATAGAATAGCTGTTCGCCATTGATCTTGTAGTTGGCGATCGCCTTCTGCCCTTCGGGGGATACCAGCCAGTCGATGAATTGCTGCCCAAGGGCTTTCTTGACGTTCGGGTGCTTTTCCGGATTCACCAGCATCACGCCATATTGGTTGAAAAGCCGCTTGTCGCCCTCCACCGCGATGACGAGACCGCCCTTGTTCTTGAACGATATCCAGGTGCCGCGATCCGAAAGCACGTAGGCATTGCTGGCGCCTGCCGTGTTAAGCGCTGCACCCATCCCTTGGCCGATCGATTTGTACCAAGGTCCTTTTTCCTTCTCGATATCGACGCCCGACGCCTTCCAGAGATTGATCTCGGCAATGTGCGTGCCGGAACGGTCGCCGCGCGATATGAAAGGCGCGCCTTTTGCCATGATGGCTTTCAGGGCCGCGCCGACGTCTTTCATGCCTTTGATGCCGGCAGGATCGCTTTTGGACCCGATGAGCACGAAGTCGTTGTACATCACCGGATAGCGTTTCACGCCCTGGCCTTCGGCAAGAAATTTTTCTTCCGCTGATTTTGCGTGCACGAAAACAACGTCGGCATCGCCGCGGCGGCCTGTATCGAGCGCCTGGCCGGTACCCTGGGCGATGACTTTCACCTCGATCCCGGTTTTCTGCTTGAACAGCGGGAGAATGTACCCAAACAAGCCGGAATCCTGCGTCGACGTGGTCGACGACACCACAATCGATTTGTCCTGAGCTGAAACGGGCGCGCCGGACAGGACGGCTGCGGCCGCGACGGCGGCAATGAGCATGCGGCGATCAAACACGTGATCCTCCTTTTTCATTATTCAGACGAGCAGTTCTCCGGCGACGAATTTGCGGGCTTCTTCGGTGCGTGGTGTTGCAAAGAATTGTGTGGCAGGTGTGTTCTCGATCAGCCGCCCGCGATGCAGGAGCACGACATTGCCGGCGAGACGCTTCGCCTGGCCGAGGTCGTGCGTGCACATCACGACCTTGACGCCGCGCGCGCTCACCGCGCGCACAATGTCTTCGATCGCCTTGGTAGCGGCCGGGTCGAGGCTTGCGGCGGGCTCATCGAGGAACAGGACGCCGGGATCGCGCGCGAGCGCGCGCGCCAGCGCGAGCCGCTGCTGCTCGCCGCCTGACAGGCGCCGGGCCGGCCGGCGATCCAATCCAGCAAGTCCGACTTCGGCCAGCAATGCATCGGCGCGCTCGTGACGCTTGCCGCGCGGCATGCCGGCGGCGGCCAGCGCGTAACGGACGTTCCCGCCGGCACTGCGTCTGAGCATTGCCGGCCGTTGAAACATGATGGCGCGGTGCCTGGGATCCGATGATTCGCGGCCACCCCACGTGATGAGGCCGCTGCTTGCCGGCACGAGGCCCATCGCGGCGCGCAGCAGCGTCGTCTTGCCGGCGCCGTTGGGGCCGATCAGCACCGTCGGCATTCCGGCTGAAATTGTGAGCGTGACGCCGTCGAGAATCGTCACCGCGCCGGCCGTGACGCGCACGTCGATGAACATGATCGGCAGGTCGAGGGCGGGTGGACGCATGCTCATCCCGCGTAGCGCTCGCCGGCGCGGCGTATGCCCCACGCCAGCGCGTTGATGATGATGACGATGGCGATCAGCACCATGCCGAGGCCGACCGCCAGCGGCAGATCGCCTTTGGAGGTCTCCAGCGCGATGGCCGTTGTCATCGTGCGGGTGAAGCCCTCGATGTTGCCGCCGACGATGATGATGGCGCCGACTTCCGCGGCCGCCC
>DASSSM010000244.1:0-5896 GCA_035708425.1 Pseudolabrys sp. | reverse complement strand
CTGATCTCGCTCGGGGCGAGACGCCGCCTCGTAGCAATTGACGACGCCCTTGTCCCACATTCTTCCGGTGCGATTGTCGAGCATCATCTGCCGGCAATCTTCGCCGCGCGTCGGTACGATGATGATCGAGCCGGTGTATTGCTCGGTCACGGAAATCGGTGGTTTCGGGGCGGTCGCCTCCTGGCGCAGCGCGGTCCAGCCGCTCGGGTGCCAATCGTTGGAATAGATGAGGAGGGCGGCGCCGAAGGCAAGCCAGACAAGCAGCACGTAGGTGCGCGGGATATCGCGCAACATCCAATGACGATGGGATGATTTACGTGCGGCCATGGTGCGAGTCCAAATTGCCAACAACCGGCTCTGATTCCGGATGCGTGCGGTCACATCCGGGGCAATTAAAGGCGTGCTTCGTTAATACATCGTTCAGTCATGCCGCTCGTTTGTGCCGGTTTACCCACATAATTCGGCGCTCTTGCATGATGCTGGCCGCGCCGCGTAACGTCAGCGTCGGCAGGCCGGGGCAAAACACCGGCCAAATGCAGGACATTGGGGAGGATCACGATCATGCGGCGGATTCTGACGTTCATCTCACGTGCCTGGCTGGCCGTGGCCTGCCTGGCGTTCTTGCCGGTCGGCAATGCCAACGCGGTCGATTACCCGACCCGGTCTCCCCACATCATCGTTGGCTATCCGGCGGGCGGAACGACCGACATCCTGGCGCGGCTTTTCGGCGACTGGCTGGGTAAGCGGCTCGGCCAACAATTCATCGTCGAGAATCGTCCGGGCGCGGGCAACAATCTCGCGACGGAAGCAGTCGTCAAGGCAGCGCCCGATGGCTACACGCTGCTCCTGGTCAATCCCGCCAACGCGGTCAATGCGTCGCTCTACAAGAAGCTCAATTTTGTATTCCTGCGCGACATCGATCCGGTCGCCGGCCTCATTCGCGTGCCGAACGTGATGGAGGTGCATCCGTCGGTGCCGGCAAAAACAGTTGCCGAGTTCATCGCCTATGTAAAAGGCAATCCCGACAAGGTGAACGTCGCATCGTCAGGCAACGGGACGTCGATCCACCTTTCCGGCGAGCTGTTCAAGATGATGACGGGAACAAAGATGACCCACGTGCCGTACAAGGGCTCGGCGCCGATGCTCACCGATCTGCTCGGCGGGCAGGTGCAGGTCACTTTCGATAACCTGCCGTCCTCAATCGCCCACATCAAAGCCGGGAAACTGCGCGCCCTTGCAGTGACAACGGCAAAGCGTTCGGAGGAGCTCCCCGACGTGCCAACTGTCGCCGAGACTGTGCCTGGCTTTGAAGCGAGCGCATTCTTCGGGTTCGGTGTGCCCAAGGGCACTCCAAAGGAAATTGTCGATCTTCTCAACAAGGAAATAAATCTCGCGCTGAAGGATCCGGCGATTATTGCCAAGCTCAAGGAGCTTGGCGGGACACTTATCGCCGGCTCGCCCGCCGATTTCGGAAAACTTGTCGCTGACGAAACAGCCAAATGGGAAAAGGTAGTGAACGCGGCCAACCTATCGGTCAACTAACCGGTCGCGCTTAACCGTAAGTATGACGACGCGTAAACGTCCCGAAGATCTGCGCAGCCATCGCTGGCTTGGCGTCAACGACCTGCGCGCCTTCGGGCATCGCTCGCGCCTGCGCCAGGGTGGTTTTGATGCCGCCGATTTCCGTGGCAAGCCGGTGATCGGCATCGTCAATACCTGGAGCGACATCAATTTCTGCCACACGCACCTGCGAGACCGCGCCGAGGACGTGAAGCGCGGCGTGCTGCAGGCTGGCGGCTTTCCGATCGAGCTTCCGGCGATGTCGTTGTCGGAGCCCTTCGTGAAGCCTTCGACGATGCTATACCGCAATCTCCTGGCGATGGAGACGGAAGAGCTGTTGCGCAGCCACCCGATCGACGGCGCCGTGCTCATGGGGGGGTGCGACAAGACTACGCCGGCGTTGATCATGGGCGCAGTCAGCATGGGCCTACCCGCGATCTATGTGCCTGCCGGTCCACAGCTGCGCGGCAACTGGCGCGGCCAGGAGCTCGGTTCGGGCTCAGACGCCTGGAAATACTGGGACGAGAAACGCGCCGGCCGCATCAGCGAGGCCGACTGGGCCGAGCTCGAAGGCGGCATCGCACGCTCCTTTGGCACCTGCATGGTGATGGGCACCGCGGCAACGATGATGGCGATTACCGAGGCTTTGGGGTTTGCGCTGCCGGGCGCTTCCTCGATTCCCGCGGCTGACGCGGCGCATCCGCGCATGTGCGCCGCCGTCGGCCGTCGCATTGTCGAGATGGTCTGGGAAGACCTGACGCCGGAAAAAATCCTGACGTCGCCTGCGTTCGACAACGGCATCCGTGTCCACATGGCGATGGGCGGCTCGACCAATGCCATCATTCACGTCGTTGCAATGGCGCGCCGCGCCGGCCTCAAGCTCGACATGAAGCGTTTCGACGAGATCTCGCGCGAAATTCCCGTGCTCGCCAATGTGCGGCCCTCCGGAAAATTCCTGATGGAGGACTTCTTCTATGCCGGTGGATTGCGTGCATTGATGGGTGAATTAAAGGGCGCGCTTGATCTGTCGTGCCTGACCGTGACCGGCAAGAGCATCGGCGACAACATTGCCGGCGCCGAGGTCTACAAGCGCGACGTGATCCATCCGCTTGGCGATCCGGTGTCGCGTGAGGGCGCAACCGCCGTGCTCACTGGAAATCTGGCGCCACGCGGCTGCGTGATGAAGCCGTCCGCGGCCGAAAAACGGCTGCTCAAGCACCGCGGCAAGGTTATCGCCTTCGAGGACTACAACCACATGGCACGCGACGTTGAGCGCGACGATCTCGACGTGACGCCCGACCACATTCTCGTGCTCAAGAACGGCGGTCCGAAGGGCGGGCCGGGCATGCCGGAGTGGGGCATGCTGCCGATTCCGAAAAAGCTGGTGAAGCAGGGCGTTCGCGACATGTTGCGTATTTCCGATGCGCGCATGAGCGGCACCAGCTACGGGGCCTGCATTCTGCACGTGGCCCCCGAGAGTTTCATCGGCGGCCCTCTTGCCTTCGTGAAAACAGGCGACGAGATCGAGGTCGACGTGCCGGCGCGCCGCATCCACCTCCATGTGCCGGACGAGGAAATTGCGCGCCGCCGCGCCAGCTGGACACAGCCTGCGCCGCGCTATCCGCGCGGTTATGGCGCGCTTTACTCGGAGCACATCGGGCAGGCTGACGAGGGTTGCGATTTCGATTTTCTCGCACCACTCGGCCCGGTGCCCGAGCCTGAAATTCATTAGGCCGCCGCTTTACACCACGAATGGAATGAGCGCCGCTACTTCGGCCCGGTAACGCTGCGGATCAATTCATGATCCTGCTTGACGGTTACCTGCGCACTCCAGTTGCGGCCGAGCCAGAGGCGCGCTAGGGCGGAGAAACCCAGTCCGATCGCGACGAGCACCGTGGCGGCCAAAAGCCACGCCGGTGTGATGGAATGGAAAGGCTGTTCCAGCGCGGGGCCCGCACTATTGGGCACGCCGAGAAGCACGCCGCCCAGAATCAGCGGACTATGATGGCTGAGGCGCGACATCGGGTTTTCCTGGCGCAGCGTTGCTTTGTGGTCGCGCCCCGCCATGACCCAGTAGGCGAGCCACAGCAGCCACATCGCCGGAATCAACGCGCGAAGGACATCGGTCATCTGCCGATCGCTAGGGTGCAAGTATGGCTGAAATAGTGGTAGGCCGGTTCCCGCAACTGCGTCCGAGGACATATGAGCGACGACATTCCCTTCGACAAAAATCTCGAGCTTGCGCCGGGCGTGGTAGACGAGCCGGTGCCTGGCGTGCGGCGAGTCATGGCCAACAACCCGGGTCCATTCACCTTTAAGGGAACCGTAAGCTATATCCTCGGCCGCGGGAAAGTCGCGATCGTCGATCCGGGTCCCGACGATCCGGCGCATGTCGGTGCGCTGCTCGACGCGGTGCGCGGCGAGACGGTGACGCATATTTTCGTCACCCATACCCATCGCGATCATTCACCGGCCGTGCCGGCCGTGAAGGCGGCAACGGGTGCGACCACTTATGCGGAGGGGTCGCATCGTGCGGCGCGGCCGCTGCATATCGGCGAACTCAACCCGCTCGATGCCAGCGCCGACCGCGATTTTCGTCCGGACGTTGCGCTCAAGGATGGTGAGTACGTCAGCGGCGACGGCTGGACTGTCGAGGCTGTAGCGACGCCGGGTCATACCGCCAATCACATGGCGTATGCTGTCAAGGAGAAGAACTTATTGTTTGCCGGCGATCACGTGATGGCCTGGGCGACCTCGATCGTCGCGCCGCCGGACGGCGCCATGAGCGACTACATGGCCTCGCTGCACAAGCTCGCGCAGCGCAAGGAGACGGTCTATTTCCCGGGCCACGGTCCTGCAATCACCGATGCGCCGCGCTTCGTCAATTACTACATCCTGCACCGCAAGGCGCGTGAAGATTCGATCCTGCATCGTCTGTCGAAAGGCGCGACTGACATCCCGACCATTGTTCGCGCTATCTATATCGGTATCGATCCGCGCCTGACCGGCGCTGCCGGCCTTTCTGTCCTCGCACATCTCGAGGATCTCGTTGCTCGTGGCCTGGTTGAAACCGACGGCCAACCGGCGATCGACGGCGTCTATCGCTTGGCCGGCTGACGCTTGTCGGGCTGGCGCTGGCCTTTCTGTACCGGCGGTGTTTTCGCCTGCGGCAGCCGGCGCGGTTCCGGCACCGAGCTCACGACGTCATCGATATCCTCGAGCAGGCTGCGAATGCGGGAGGCATTGGCGCCAAGGTCGTGCGTGCCGACGCGCGATGCTGAGCGCACATCCACGCGCGCGCCTTGGTTCATCGGCGTTATTCGGATTACGACGTCGTCGCGGAACCCCATTATCGGGCTGCGCGCGGTAGCCTCGATCACGCCGTCGCGGCGTGCAAGCGTGGGCGCGCGTGAATCACTGATAGCCCACTTACGCTTGGTCACGAGCGCGAGCGCGGCGTCATAGGCCATTCGCGACGGCACTTCGAGATCGAGCGGCGCAATATCGGGATAGCCTGCGCGCTGCAGTAGGGCAGTTGCGGCTCCGGGATAATTGATACGATCGGGCGGGCGCTGGCGCGCCAGTACATCGAAACGCGGCGGATTAGAAGTGTCGGTGCTGATGTCGTAAATCGCCGGCAGCCTCAGCGCGCGCACGCCGAGGTAGGCAGGGTAGGCGAGCAGAGCGATGCCGATAAACAAAGCGAGCAACGCCCGTCCGAGGCCGGCATAGCCCTGCCGCCAGATCACGACGAAAGCGCCGAAGGCGAACAGGATCGCAATGCTGGCGAGGACCAGCGCGGCCCCGAACGTCGCGAGCGCCGGCACGATCTCCAGGAGCTGCGAGCGGACGATGATGATCGACAGCGCCGCCACCGCCAGCGCGAAAAAGGCGATCCGCGCCGCCCAGGCGGCGGTCTTCGACATCGGCAGCTCATGCAAGGAACGGCGCGACATGCCTATGACCCGCAGATTTTCTTGAGTGCCGACCATTCTGCCGGATCAAGGAAAGCGGAAGGCGTCTGGGCGGCAGCCAGTCTATTGATTGCCGCGACGCGCGCCTTGGTTTCCGGATGGTCCAACAGAATTTTCATGCCGGGCTCGGTGGCGCCGCCGATTTTGTCGAGGATCGCCGCAAGCGCGCGTGCATCGCCTCCTGCCCTGTTCATGAGACCGGCGCCGTAAGCATCAGCGGCTGTTTCGGCCTCTCGAGTATAGCTCGATTGCAATATGGTTTTCGCCGCTATCACGACGGCGCCTCCGCCGACGAAGTCGCCAAGCAGCATGCCGAACAAAAAAGACAGGCCGGCGCCCTGCAGCATCGCCTTGGTGCCGTC
>DASSSM010000243.1:0-2138 GCA_035708425.1 Pseudolabrys sp. | reverse complement strand
CCCTCGGCGGTCCAGAAGCAATGCGCGCCTTCGTCTCCAATCAGATGCAGACGTGGGGCAAGGTCGTGAAGGACAACAACATCAAAGCCGACCAGAACTAAACTCTCTGGCGTGGGAAAGGATTCGTGGCGAGGCGCGGGATGTAGCGGCGTGGTTGAGACGGAAGTCCACAGGCAATAAGTCTGTCACCGTCGCGTCATGACCGCGGGATATCGACGCACTGCTCCGTCGGTTGTTGCGTCCCCTGCGTTGCCCCTTCCTGCGGTCCCGCCGGCCCTGGTCGCCGGGACCGCATATTTTTGGCGGACAGGGTCGCCCCGCATCGCCCCTGCGCACCCGGCTGTGATAGATTTCCGCTGGATTTCAGGTCAGCGCCGGTACGCGCCCAAAAAACGGGGGGCGACACGATGCACGTTCTTCATCGGACTGCCCTCGTCGCAGCCTGCATCTTCGCGTTCTCATCAGCGGCGGCTGCACAAAGTCAACAGCGCGGCCAACCGCAGCCTGCGAAGCCGACACCATACAAGCCGGTCACCGTAACGGCCCCGCAAGCGATAAACGACGCTGCTCTCGAGGCATTGCGCAAGCAGCTTGGCGAAGTGGCACAAAACAAAGATCGCGCCGCTCTGGCAAAGCTTGTCGTCAGCCAGGGATTCTTCTGGATCGGCGAGAAAGGCGACCGCGCGGACAAGCGAAGATCCGGCATCGACAATCTCGCCGCGGCTCTCGGTCTCAAGAACAAGGATGGCGCCGGTTGGGACATGCTTGCGAGCTTTGCCGACGATCCGACGGGCGCGCCTTTACCGAACCGTAAGGATGCCATTTGCGCACCTGCCGACCCGGCTTTCGACGGCAAGGCCTTCAACGACCTGCTCGCATCGACCAAGACGGACGCCGGTGACTGGGCTTACCCCGTCTCCGCTGATGTCGAAGTGCGCGCAACGCCACAGGCGCATGCGCCGGTGATCGAGAAGCTCGGTTCTGTTTTCGTGCGCATCGCTGCCGAGAACGCCTCGAACGCTCCGACTTTTCTGCGTGTCGTCACGCCCTCTGGCAAGACGGGATTTGTTTCGGTCGACTCAGTCGCGCCGATCGGCAACGATCAGCTTTGCTATGTGAAGGAGGCCGGCGACTGGAAGATCGGGGGGTATGTCGGCGCCGGAGACGTACCGTAAAATTCCATTCCTGTGAGGTACTTCACACCGGCCGGCGCGCGAGATTGATATTTGAATTAAACTTCGAATTTTTCGAAGCCTGGTCGTTCAGCTTCGTGCTCTTTGAATCCACCGCGCGGGGGGTTCGAAGAGCCCACCCGTGGGGGATCATGGCTGCAGACGACAAAGGGGCGAAATGGAAGCGCTGGCGCGATTGCATCGCGCAGTGCTGGCAGAGATGCCTCGATCTTGCGCTGGTCCTCTGGATCGTGCGCGTGCCGCTTTGCGCGGTCATCGTCGGTTTCCTGATCCTCGACTACACGCCTCAAGCTCAGGACCTGTTTACGGAGTTTGCTGATGGTTATGTCCGCATTGCTGTATTTCTGGCGCTGCTGACCATCGTCTGGGCAGGCACCACGCACTATGCGGCAAGGTTGCTGCTCGATACCGACGCGCGGTTTCGTGCATACGCCGATCCGCGCGTTTGGACCTATCTGGGTAGCTTTGAAAGATGGGTCCCTCGCCTGCTCGGACTCATTCCTTTCGCCGTGGTCCTGATCGCATCGGAACGGTCGATCTTCAACCTGCCGCATATCGAAGACGAAGGCGTGATTTCGGCCATCACGTACAGGCTGCGCATTTTCGATGCGCTCGTCGTGGCGGTCGCTGCGGGATTCCTTGCTTACATGGTGAAGCGTCGGGATCTGATGGCAACAGGCGTGATCCAGCGTGCTGAGGCCAGGGTCAGCATCGTCAATCGGCTGCTTCAGCCGCTCGGGCTGGGTGGCGACGGCCGAAGAACCGCTGGTGGAGCATCCAGAAACCAGCCGGCGCTCGGACCGCTGCTCCTCTTCATCGTTTTCCTGCTGTCCGCCGCAGTCATCATCTTCGGTGCCGACCAAACGGCCGACTGGTTGCCGCGCGCCTTGATCGTTCCGGTGATCCTCGGCGGCTGGCTGCCGTTGCTGACATTTCTGTCCGGAC
>DASSSM010000242.1:0-5052 GCA_035708425.1 Pseudolabrys sp. | reverse complement strand
TTCGGATGAGAAATCGATCTATGAGGAAGGTTGTCTCTCGATCCCGGAATACTATGAGGAGGTTGAGCGGCCGAAGTCCGTCAAAGTGAAATTTCTCGACCTCGACCTCAAGCCGCAAGAGATCGAAGCAGACGGGCTGCTTGCCACGTGCCTGCAGCACGAGATCGACCACACGAATGGCGTGCTCTTCATTGACCACATTTCCAAGCTCAAGCGCGATATGGTGATGAAGAAATTCAAGAAAGCGGCAAAGAAAACCGAAGGCGCAAAACCGCTCTCCGAGGACCAAGAGCCTTCGCATCATATCGGCTGACAGCGGGCGCGCCCGCGCGCAGGATGGTGCCTCAATGCGCCTGATTTTCATGGGCACGCCTGATTTCGCGGTGCCGACACTCGTCGAGCTTGCCGCGCGCGGGCACGAGATTGCGGCGGTCTACACGCGCGCGCCCAAGCCGGCCGGTCGCGGCATGGACGTGCAGCACACGCCGGTGGAGCAGGAGGCGCGGCGGCTTGCGCTTGCGGTTCATACGCCGAGGAATCTGAAGGATGAGGAAGCCCAGGCCGCGTTCCGCGCACATAAAGTCGACGCCGCCGTAGTGGTCGCCTATGGCCTGATCCTGCCGAAATCCGTGCTCGAAGCACCGCAGCTCGGCTGCTTCAATATTCATGCATCATTGTTGCCGCGCTGGCGCGGGGCCGCGCCCATCAACCGCGCCATCATGGCCGGCGACACCGAATCCGGCGTCACCATCATGAAGATGGACGAGGGCCTCGATACCGGCGCCATGGCCATGGCGGAGCGAATACCGATCGGCGCCGACATGACGGCGGGCGACCTGCATGATGTCCTGGCGCGCCTGGGGGCCGATCTTATGCAGCGCGCGCTCGCCGCCGCCGAGCGCGGTTCGCTCACGCTCACGCCGCAGCCAGACAAGGGCGTCACCTATGCCGAGAAGATTTCAAAGAACGAGACGCGTATCGACTGGTCGAAGCCCTGGAAACAGGTGCACGATCACATCCGCGGACTTTCACCGTTTGCCGGCGCGTGGTTCGAGATCGATGGCGCGCGGATAAAGGCGTTGCGTTCGACGAAGGGTGAAGGCTCAGGTGCCGCCGGTACGGCGCTCGATGACAAGCTCACCATCGCCTGTGGTGCGGGGGCGGTGCGTCTCACTCAAGTGCAGCGCGCCGGCAAACAACCGATGTCGGCGGACGAGTTTCTGCGCGGCACGCCGGTGAGATCCGGCGTGCGGGTGGCGTGATATGCCGCGTTACAAGTTGACGGTCGAATATGACGGGCGGCCATTTGCCGGCTGGCAAATCCAGGCCGACCAGCTCACCGTGCAGGGCCTGCTCACATCCGCGGTCGAATCGCTCTCCGGCGATAAAACGCTGGTGCAAGGCGCCGGCCGTACCGATGCCGGCGTCCATGCGCGGGCTCAGGTCGCCCATGTCGATCTTTCAAAGGACTGGGATACCGACACAATACGCGACGCGCTCAATGCGCATCTGCGGCCGCATCCGATTGCGATTCTCGCAGCCGAACGTGCGGCGGATGATTTCAACGCGCGGACCTCGGCGATCCGGCGGCATTATCTCTACCGCATCATTAATCGCCGCGCCGATCTCACGCTTGAGGCCGGACGCGCCTGGCGCGTGCCGCGCTCGCTCGACGCGGCTGCGATGCACGCGGCGGCGCAGCGTCTGATCGGAAAGCACGACTTCACGACATTTCGCTCGACCGAATGCCAGGCCAAGTTGCCCGTGAAAACGCTCGATATTCTCAAGGTCGAGCGTGCCGGCGAGGACGTTTATGTGACTGCGGTCGCACGGTCGTTCCTGCACAATCAGGTGCGCTCGATGGTTGGTTCGCTTGTCCTGGTCGGTGAAGGCAAATGGAGCCCCGGCGACCTCGCGAAGGCGCTCGAGGCGCGCGATCGCGCGGCCTGCGGCCCGGTCGCGCCGCCGGACGGCCTCTATCTGATGAAAGTGGAATATTGAAACTGTCGTCCCCGCGAAAGCGGGGGCCCATAACGCCGTGCGCTCTCAATCTGCTGCGGAGTATGGGTCCCGGCTCTCGCTCGCCATAGCGCGTCGAAGACGCGCGTAAACGCGCTTATGGCTCGCTCGCCCGGGACGACGGCCGAAACTCCGACGGCCTACTGCGCGAAATACCTGTCGATGATCTTCCGATAGATTCCGGTCAGTTTCTGCAGGTCCGCAACCGGCACGCGCTCGTTGACCTGATGCATCGTCTGGCCGACCAGGCCGAACTCGACCACGGGGCAGTGGTGCGTGATGAATCGCGCGTCCGACGTGCCGCCGGTCGTCGATAGCGCCGGCTTGCGGCCGGTCTCTTCAGCAACGGCGGCCGCGACCAGGTCAGTGAACGGACCCGGTTCGGTCACGAACACGCCGGCGTTCGACGGCTCCCACTGGAACATGAACTTGATCTTTCCGCTGGCTGCCTTCGCCGCGCGCTGCTCGATCAGCTTTTTCAGCGAATCGAGCGTGTGGTTATCGTTGAACCGGATGTTGAAGCGTGCACGTGCCTCGCCCGGAATGAGATTGACCGTCTGGTTGCCGACATCGACCGAAGTGAACTCGAGGTGTGACGGCGCAAATTGCGCGCTGCCCTGATCGAGTGGCTCGGACTGCAATGCGGAAATCAGCGTCACGAGGCCACGGATCGGATTGTTGGCGCGCTGCGGATAGGCCACGTGTCCTTGCGTGCCGCTCACGATGAGATGGCCGTTGAGCGACCCGCGCCGGCCGATCTTGATCGTGTCGCCGAGCTCGTTCTGGTTGCTTGGTTCAGCCAGGATGCAGTGATCGAACTTCTCGCCGCGCTCGGCCGCCCACTTCAGCAATTTCGGTGTGCCGTTGACCGCGATGCCTTCCTCGTCGCCCGTGATGAGAAACGAGATCGAGCCTTTCGGCTTTCCGCCGCGTTGGCTGAGATGATCGAACACCGCTGCGACAGCGCAGGCAATGCCGCCCTTCATGTCGACGGCGCCGCGGCCGTAGAGCTCGCCGTTCGCGACCTCGCCGGAAAACGGCGGATGCGTCCACGCCTTCTCGTCGCCCACTGGCACCACGTCGGTGTGCCCTGCGATCACCAGATTCGGCGCAGCGGTTCCGATGCGAGCATAAAGATTTTCCACGTTGTCTGTGCCGGGCTCGCGAAACATCATGCGATGCACCGTGAAGCCGTTTTTTTTCAATATGCTTTCGAGAAATGTCAGCGCACCACCTTCCGCGGGTGTCACCGAGGGGCAGCGCACCAGATCGCGGGCGATTGCGAGGGGGTCGGCGGACACGGTCGGCCTTCAGTCTCTCAGCAGTTCGTTGATGCTGGTCTTCGAACGCGTACGTTCGTCCACGCGCTTGACGATCACGGCACAATAGAGCCCCGGGCCGCCGCTCTTTCCCGGCAGTGTTCCGGGCACGACCACGGAGTAGGGCGGCACTTCGCCCTGCGTGACCTGTCCCGTCTCGCGGTCGACGATGCGGGTCGAAGCGCCGAGATAAACGCCCATCGACAGGACCGCACCGGTACGCACGATAACGCCCTCCGCCACTTCGGAACGCGCACCGATGAAGCAATTGTCTTCGATGATGACTGGCCCGGCCTGCACCGGCTCCAGCACGCCGCCGATGCCGGCGCCGCCGGAGATGTGACAGTTCTTGCCGATCTGCGCGCAGCTTCCGACCGTCGCCCAGGTGTCGATCATCGTGCCGGAATCGACATAGGCGCCGAGGTTGACGAAGGACGGCATCAGCACGACGCCGGGCGCGATGAAGGCCGAGCGGCGAACCACGCAGCCGGGAACGGCGCGGAAGCCCGCCTTGCGGAAGTGCGCTGCGCTCCAGCCCTTGAATTTGGAATCGACCTTGTCCCACCACGCGGCTTTGCCGGGCCCGCCCGCAATCACGCTCATGTCGTTGAGGCGGAAGGACAGCAGCACCGCTTTCTTCAGCCACTGGTTGACCTGCCAATGGCCGTCGGCCTTTCGCTCGGCCACGCGCGCCTTGCCGGAATCGAGCAGCTCGAGCGCGACGTTCACCGCCTTGCGCACGGCGCCCTTGGTCTTCGGGCCGATTTTGTCGCGTGCTTCGAAAGCGTCGTCGATGGTGCTGGCAAGCTTGTCGTTGGACATGGATGCTCCGGCTCGTTCGGCTGCGGTTTGTCGGGGGCGGGACAGGGGATGTCAAGCCGCGCGCAGCGGGCTATGGTCTCGCCGGGAGAAAAGCAATGAAACGGCAATTGGTACGTCTCGGTTTGGGGCTTGTCGCGTCGGCCTTCGGGTCGGCACCGGCTTTCGCACATCACGTGATGGGCGGCCGCACGCCGGCGACCTTCGGCGAAGGGATCCTGTCGGGATTGGGCCATCCGGTGATCGGCCTCGATCATCTGGCGGCGGTTGTTGCGGTCGGGTGCCTCGCGGCCGCGCACCGCTCGGCATCGGTATTGGCAGTTGTGTTCGTGCTGGCGATGACGGGCGGCGTTGCTCTCCACCTGCATGGCACGGCGGTGCCGGGCGCGGAGATTCTCGTCGCGCTGACCGTGCTCGTGCTTGGCGTGTTGTTGGTAGTGCGCGGGAATATGTCGGCGGGGGTGGCAGCGGTGCTGTTCGCGATGGTGGGCGTGATCCACGGCTATTCCCTGGGTGAATCGATCTACGGAGCCGAACGGACACCGCTTTATGCCTATCTCACCGGGCTCGCCGTCATCCAAGGCGTTATCGCGCTCGCCGCAGCGCATGTGACCCGCTCGCTGTTGCTCGGATCTCCCGACTTGTCGGCGGTGCGGTTGGTTGGCGCGGGCATTGCCGGCATCGGGCTTGCAATCCTGATGCAGCAGGTCATGCCGGGCGCGTAGTCAATCGCGCACGATCTCTTCGAGAAATCCACTGAGATCGTCGGTCAGGTGATCGACGAAGGGCGCATCGCGCCCTTCCAGCTCCCAAGCTTCGCGAAAAACGTCGCGCTGCCCTTCCGGCACGACCAGAACGGTCGTCATGCCGAGCGCATGTGGCGTTTCCAGGTTGC
>DASSSM010000241.1:0-7261 GCA_035708425.1 Pseudolabrys sp. | reverse complement strand
TCTTTCGGCTATCGAAACGGCCGGCTACAAAACCCCGACACCTATTCAGGACCAGGCCATCCCGCACGTCTTGGCGCGGCGCGACGTGCTTGGCATCGCACAGACTGGCACGGGCAAGACGGCAGCCTTCGTGCTGCCGATGCTCACGATGCTCGAACAGGGCCGTGCACGCGCACGCATGCCGCGCACGCTCATTCTGGAGCCGACACGCGAGCTTGCCGCCCAGGTCGCCGATCATTTCGAAAAATACGGCAAAAACCACAAGCTCAACGTCGCACTGATCATCGGCGGCGTGTCATTCGACGATCAGGACGCAAAGTTGCTACGCGGGGTTGACGTGCTGATTGCCACGCCCGGCCGGTTGCTTGACCATTTCGAGCGCGGCCGACTGCTCCTGTCGGGGTGCGAGCTCCTGATCATCGACGAAGCCGACCGCATGCTCGACATGGGTTTCATTCCAGACATTGAGCGCATTGGAAAGCTGGTGCCGTTCACCCGGCAAACTTTGTTTTTCACCGCAACGATGCCGCCGGAAATCCAGCGCATCGCCGACACATTCCTGCACAATCCGGTGCGCGTCGAAGTGACCAAACCCGCCACCACCGCCGCGACGATCACCCAGTTGCTTGTCGCGACCGGCCGTGATCCGCACGAGAAGCGGGACACGCTGCGCCGGCTGATCCGTTCCGCGGACAACTTCAAGAACGCAATCATCTTCTGCAACCGCAAGCGCGAAGTCGCCAATCTTCATCGTTCGCTTTTGCGTCACAAATTCAACGCGGTTGCCCTGCACGGCGACATGGATCAGCCAGCACGCACGGCGGCCCTCGACCGGTTTCGCCGTGGTGAAGCGGAATTGCTCATTGCCTCAGACGTTGCGGCGCGCGGCCTCGATATCCCGGAGGTGAGCCATATCTTCAATTTTGACGTGCCACACCATCCCGATGATTACGTCCATCGCATCGGCCGTACCGGCAGGGCCGGCAGAAGCGGCACCGCGATCACGATCGTCGCGCCGATCGACGGCAAGGCCGTCAGCGCCATCGAGCGGCTGACTGGCCAGACGATTCGATGGATGGACAAGCCCGCGTCCGCCGAAATTCCGGCAGAAATTCGCTCCAGCCAGGAAGCGGAGCAAGCCCCACGCAAATCGTCGCCGCGTCATCGGCGGGGCAACCAGCCGCCCCGAGCGGCAAAACAAAAGCAGCCTCAAAGGCTGCGGCCGCCTCAACCGGCCGAGGATGACAGCGGCGGCCACCTGCCCGCCTTCCTGCTCCGGCCGGTGTCTGTAAAAGCTTAAAGCAGCCGCCCTCAGCCCGCGCTGCAGCGCGCGGGTTCCAAATTTACCGCTCATTCATTTCCGTCGCATACCGTCCACGCGGGGGAGACGCCGTGCGTGCCGTCCTCTGCAGGCCAGGCCTGCATTCGGGGGTCTTAGCAATGACCGGGCGTGCCGAAGACTACGAACGCACAACGGGATTCGCCGAAATCGCCCTTGGGCAGATGAAGGCGTTGCGGCACGCCAACAATCCGCGCAATTACGAAATCTGGTACACCTACGCGACGGGCTATCATCCTGCGCTGAACGCGCAGATCAACGCGATGCTCAAGGCCAAGGGCACGATCACGGAAGCAGATCTCGCCCAGATTTATGACGGCTACCTCTCGCCTTCGCGCCTGACCGAACGCATCGATGAGGTGGGTAGCCAGGTCAAGGCCGAGATCGATCAGGTCATGGCGATGATCGATTCGGTCGCTGGCACCGCAAGCAGCTATACCGAAAGCCTCGCTGGCGCGACCCAGCAGCTCGCTCTTTCAAAAGACCGTGAAGGACTGCGGATCATCGTCGAAAATCTCGTGGCAACAACCAAGGCGATGGAGCGCTCCAACCAGCAGCTGGAAGAGCGGCTGATTGCTTCGAAAAAAGAAATCAATGATCTTCAGGTAAATCTCGAGGCCGTCCGCACCGAGAGCCTGACTGATCCGCTCACGCAGCTCGCCAATCGGAAGTATTTCGACGTCACGTTGGAGAATTCTATCGCTGATGCGGCCGAAAAGAACCAGCCGCTGTCCCTGATGCTGACCGACGTCGATCACTTCAAGGCTTTCAACGACAGCTTCGGCCATTTGACGGGTGATCAGGTCCTGCGTCTCGTTGCGATGTCGGTGAAAAACAACGTCAAAGGCAAGGATACCGCGGCTCGTTACGGCGGCGAGGAGTTCGCTGTCGTCCTGCCGAATACCATTCTGCGCGCGGCGACCACCGTTGCCGACCATATTCGTCGCGAAGTGATGTCGAAGGAGCTTATGAAGCGGTCAACAGGCGAGAAGCTCGGCCATGTGACGATTTCGATCGGGGTCGCCACCTTGCGCAAGGACGACACGCCTCAGTCGCTGATCGAGCGCGCCGATGCCTGCCTTTACGCGGCGAAGCGCAACGGCCGCAACCGCGTCGTCTGCGAGACGGATCCGGAATTCGCCCCTTCAAACACGGCAGCGCAGGTGGCCTAGACGCCTAGTCCGCGGCCTTAGCCGGCGTCAGCTGCACAGACTCACCGCAGCCGCAGGCACTGGTCTGGTTCGGGTTGTTGAAAACGAACTGCGCCGAAAGCTTTTCGGTCTTGTAGTCCATCTCCGTCCCGAGGAGGAACAACACCGCTTTTGGGTCGATCAGGAGCTTCACGCCCTTGTCCTCGACGATCTCGTCGGTCGGTTTCACGGCGTCAGCGTACTCCATCGTATATTCCATTCCCGCGCAGCCGCCGTTTTTAACGCCGACCCGGACGCCGGCCACGGGTTTGCCCGCCTGCGCCATCACTGACTTGATGCGCGACGCGGCGGCCTCAGTCAGCCGCATCACCTGGGGTCTGGGTCGTGCCGTAGCCATTTCATCCTCATCGAATCTTATGTAGGCAAGCGATTGCAGATTACCACATGTTGAGCACGAGCCGGGCCTCGTCCGACATCCGGCTGGGGTCCCACGGCGGATCCCAAACGACCTCCACCTTGGTCTCTTTTACGCCCGCAACGCTCGACACCGCGTTCTCGACCATAATCGGCAGATCCTGCGCCGCCGGGCAGTTTGGCGACGTCAACGACATGTCGATTTTAACGCCGCGATCGTCACCGATATCGATCTTGTAGATCAGACCCAACTCATAGATGTCTGCGGGGATTTCAGGATCGTAAACGGTCTTCAACGCCGCAACGATGTCGTCGGTCAGTTTATTGAGTTCGTCCTGCGGCAGTGCCGGAGAGCCGGTGACCGCCGCATTCTCCGGCGGTTTTTCCGCAACGGGCGTATTTTGGATCGTGTCGTCGGTCATGCGAAGAATTCCTGAGCCTTCACAAGCGAGGCGGCAAGAGTATCGACCTCATCGTGGGTATTATACATCGCGAATGAAGCGCGGCACGTCGCGGTCAGTCCGTAGCGCGCGAGCAGAGGCATCACGCAATGAGTGCCGGCGCGAACCGCCACACCGGCCCGATCTATGATCGTGGCAACGTCGTGAGGATGGGCGCCCTTCATTTCAAACGAAACGATCGGACCTTTGTCAGGAGCCTTGCCGATAATCCGCAGTGAATTGATCTTGCCGAGCTGCTCGTGGGCGTATTTGACCAGCGCGCCTTCGTGCGCACGGATGCGCGCCTTGCCCACTGCGTTGACATAGTCGATCGCCGCGCCGAATCCGATCGCCTGCACTATCGCCGGCGTACCCGCCTCGAATTTGTGCGGAGGCTCGCCGTAAGTGATGCGATCCTCGAACACCTCGTGGATCATTTCGCCGCCCCCGTTGAACGGCGGCATCGCCACAAGATGCTCGTACTTGCCATAAAGAGCGCCGATGCCGGTCGGTCCGTAAAGCTTGTGGCCGGTGAAGGCATAGAAATCGCAGCCAATGTCGAGAACATCGACGTCGAGATGCACCGCCGCCTGTGCGCCGTCGACCAGCACCGGGATGCCACGTGCATGGGCGATGCGCACGACCTCCTTCACGGGGACAACGGTACCGAGCGCATTCGACATGTGCGTGATCGCCACCATCTTGGTGCGAGGCGTCAGCAGCTTCTCGAATTCATCAAGCAGGAAATTGCCGTCCTCATCGATCGGTGCCCATTTGATGACCGCACCCTGCCGTTCGCGCAGGAAGTGCCAGGGAACGATATTCGAGTGGTGTTCCATGATCGAAAGCACGATTTCATCGCCTGCTTTGATGCGCTCGCGCGCAAAAGTATAGGCGACGAGATTGATCGCTTCCGTGGCGTTGCGCGTGAAGATGATCTCTTCCTTGCGTCCGGCATTGAGGAAGGCGCGCACCGTTTCACGCGCGCCCTCGTAGGCTTCGGTCGCTTCGTTGGCGAGGTAGTGCAAACCGCGATGCACGTTGGCGTACTGCTCGGTGTAGGCCTTCGCGAGCCGGTCGAGCACAGCTTTCGGCTTTTGCGCCGACGCTGCATTATCGAGATAGACGAGCGGCTTGCCATAGATGCGCATCGACAGCGCGGGAAAATCCGCCCTGATCTTGGCAACGTCGTAGGAGCCGTTGGTGACCGCCGGGTGCATTCTCATTGTTCCCGCGCTTGCAGCCATTTGGCGGCGGCATTCAATAGTGCTTCGCGGATTCCTTCGTGCGCGATCTCCTCGATGGCCTCGCCGATGAAAGCCTGGATCAAGAGAGCCTCGGCCTCATTTTCCGGTATTCCGCGCGACATCAGGTAGAACTTGAGCGCGCCGTCGAGCGCGCCGGCGGTCGCGCCGTGACCGCACTGCACGTCGTCCGCGAAAATCTCTAGTTCGGGCTTGTTGTCGGCTTCCGCCTCGTCGGAGAGCAGAAGCGCATGGGTTGCCATTTTGGCGTCGGTCTTCTGCGCGTGCGGTTCCACGACGATCTTGCCCTGGAAAATGCCGTGGCTTTCTCCGTCGAGCACGGTGCGGAAGCGCTCCCGGCTCGTGCAGCCGCCCGCGGCATGATTGATCACCAGTGTATTGTCGACGTGCTGGCGCCCTTTCAGCAGCGTTGCGCCGCCAATCGAAGCTTGCGTCCCCTCTCCGTCAAAGCGCGCAAAAATCTGATTGCGCACGACTGCGCCGCCAGCGGTGTATGTGAAGCTATTGTAGATCGCCTTGGCTCCAACCTTTACGCCCACGCTGGAAATGCGCAGCGCCTTGTCTCCGTCACTGCCGATCGTGACATGATCGACACGTGCACCCTCTCCGACCAACAGCTCAAGGGTTGAGTTGACCTGATAGTCGACACCGGCAGGGCCGTTGAACGATTCAATGAACGTCACACGGGCACCCGGCGCCACGATAACGACCGAGCGCGGATACATTGCTGCCGCCGCCCTATCGGCAAAAACATGCGCAATTTCGATCGGCTTTTCGACATTGACGCCCTTTGCCACGCGGAGCGCCACACCGCCGGTCATAAAGGCCGTATTGAGCGACACGGCGATGTCGTCGTGACCCGGGACCGCGCCCAGACGATAGTTTTTTTGATCGGCCGCAAAGGCGAACACGTCACTCAACTCAACGCCCGCGACCGGCTTGAGGTCGCTCCACGCCTGCTCATATCGGCCGTTGACGATGGCGATCCGACCGGCCGTAAGGCCCGGCAATGCCGGCACCTTGCCCTTGGCTTTCGCCGGCTCTGCGAGCGGCTTTGCTTCGCGCATGAGCGCGCGCAGGTCGGTATACTTCCATTCCTCGATCCGGCGATGAGGAAGGCCTGCGGCGTCGAAGCGCTGGAAAGCAGCCTCGCGCAGATCGGCGATCGCGCCTTTGCCCGGCAGCTTTGCCCGCGCGGCCGTGTAGGCCGCGTTCAGGGCCTGCTCGGCCGGGGTCTTTATGGCGCGCACTTCCGCGTTCATCAGGCCGCCTCGCCCTGGAATTGCGCGTAGCCCTTGGCTTCAAGCTCGAGGGCAAGCTCCTTGCCGCCGGACTTGACCACGCGGCCCTTCGCCAAGACGTGCACCACGTCCGGCACGATGTAATTGAGTAGCCGCTGATAGTGCGTAATCACGACCATCGAGCGGTCCGGCGACCGCAATCGATTCACGCCTTCGGCGACGATCTTCAGCGCATCGATGTCGAGGCCGGAATCGGTTTCGTCCAGCACCGCTAGCTTCGGCTGCAGGACCGCCATCTGCAGAATCTCGTTGCGCTTCTTTTCCCCGCCGGAAAAGCCGACATTGACCGCCCGCCGCAGCATCTCCTGGCTGATGCCAAGATGGCCCGCCGTGTCGCGCACCAGCTTCATGAACTCCGGCGTGGATAGTTCGTTCTCGCTGCGCGTCTTACGCTGCGCGTTGAGCGCGGTGCGCAGAAATGTCATCGTGGCAACGCCCGGCACTTCGACGGGGTATTGGAAGGCGAGAAAAACGCCTTTGGCCGCACGCTCATCGGGCGCCATTTGGAGGATGCTTTCCCCGTTGAGCAGCACGTCGCCTTCAGTGACGTTGTATTCGCTCTTTCCGGCCAGCACATAAGCGAGTGTCGATTTGCCCGAGCCGTTCGGGCCCATGATCGCCGCAACCTGGCCCTTTTCTACCGACAGCGTCAGGCCGTTGAGGATCTTCTTGCCCTCGATCTCGACATGCAGATTTTTGACTTCCAAAAACGCCACGTCTCTATCCTTTCACGAGCTTAACGAGTTGAGCCGTCCGGCCGCGGAGCATTCCAGCGCCAGCGCCACTCGCCATCGGTTCTTTGACGGCTGATGCGGACGAACGAAACGACGACGGCGGCGATAATGGCCGCCCATGCAATCCACACCGCGAAATTGGCGCGATCGGCCAGCAAATTCATCGCCACTACCGAAATCGCGACGACCGCCGCAACCGCAACCGTCAGGGCCCAGCCCTCCCAGGTGACCGGCGTGGCGCCGTAACCGTAGCGTCTCGGCCTGAACCAATAACGCGCCATGGTGGCTATCCCACGCTGCCTTCCAGCGAGATCGAGATCAGCTTCTGCGCCTCGACCGCAAATTCCATCGGCAGCTGCTGCAGCACGTCCTTGACGAAGCCGTTGACGACGAGCGCGGTCGCCTCCTCCGCCGACATGCCGCGCTGGCGGCAGTAGAAGAGCATGTCCTCGGAGATCTTCGATGTCGTCGCCTCGTGCTCGAAGGTCGACGAAGAATTCTTCGCTTCGATGTACGGCACGGTGTGCGCACCACACTGGTCGCCGATGAGCAGCGAATCGCAGTTCGTGAAATTGCGCGCGCCCTTGGCCTTGCGGTGCGCAGACACAAGCCCGCGA
>DASSSM010000240.1:0-5748 GCA_035708425.1 Pseudolabrys sp. | reverse complement strand
CGTCGCGACCGTCTACGAAAATTCGCATTCAATGATGCCGCTGGTGTACAAATTCACCAGCGTCTGGGGAAACCACGAGGGCTCCATGCTCTTGTGGGTCTTGATCCTCTCCCTGTTCGGCGCCCTGGTCGCACTCTTTGGGAACAACCTTCCGGCAGCGCTCAAAGCGCATGTGCTCGCGGTGCAATCGTGGATTGCCTGCGCGTTCTATCTCTTTATCCTGCTGACCTCGAATCCGTTCCTGCGGCTGGCGCCTGCGCCATTCGAGGGGCGCGATCTCAATCCGATCCTGCAGGACATCGGTCTCGCTATTCACCCGCCACTTCTCTACTTGGGCTACGTCGGGTTTTCGATCGCATTCTCCTTTGCCATTGCCGCATTACTGGAAGGACGCATCGATGCCGCATGGGCCCGCTGGGTGCGGCCGTGGACGCTCGCGGCCTGGATGTGCCTCACCGTCGGCATCGCGATGGGCTCTTATTGGGCCTATTACGAGCTGGGCTGGGGGGGCTTCTGGTTCTGGGATCCCGTAGAGAATGCTTCGCTAATGCCGTGGCTGGCGGGCACGGCTCTGCTGCACTCGGCCGTGGTGATGGAAAAGCGCAATGCGCTGAAGATCTGGACGATCCTGCTCGCGATTCTCGCTTTTTCACTTTCGCTGGTTGGCACGTTTCTTGTGCGTTCAGGCGTTCTTACCTCGGTGCACACATTCGCCAATGATCCCGCACGCGGCGTCTTTATTCTTGCGATCCTGGTCATCTTCATCGGCGGGGGGTTGGCACTTTTTGCCTGGCGCGCGCCGCTGCTCAAGCAAGGCGGATTGTTCGCTCCGGTCTCGCGCGAAGGCGCGCTGGTCTTGAACAATCTGTTCCTCACGACAGCCTGCCTGACGGTCTTTGTCGGCACGCTCTATCCGCTGGCGCTCGAAGCGATAGCGGGCACGAAAATTTCCGTTGGTGCGCCGTTCTTCAACCTCACGTTCGGCCCACTTTTTGTGCCGCTGCTATTTGCCATGCCATTTGGGCCGCTCATGGCGTGGAAGCGAGGTGACATTCTCGGGGTTGCGCAGCGGCTGATGGCCGCCTTCGCCGTTGGTCTGGTGACGATCGCCATTGTTGCGGCGGCCGAAAGCGAGGTCTCTGTCCTGGCACCGTTCGGGATCGGGCTGGCGCTCTTTGTCATGACCGGGGCGGTGACCGACATCGTCGAGCGCATCGGGCTATTTCGCAGTCCGCTCTCCGTCGTACGCCAACGCGCGGCAGGTCTTCCGCGGTCGGTTTGGGGCACCGCTTTCGCGCATTTCGGAATAGCGGTGACATTGCTGGGCGTCGTCAGCGTCGGCACCTGGGCAAGCGAGCGCATTGTTGGGCTCAAGCCCTCGCAAACCGTTTCGCTGTCAGGCTTCGATCTGTCCTTCGACGGGCTCGTTCAGCGCTCGGGCCCGAATTACCGCGAACTGGTTGGAAAGTTCACCGCGCGGCAGGGTGGCGTGCCGATCGCGACAATGGAGCCGGCAAAACGCAGCTTTGCGTCGCGCGCGACCACCACGACAGAAGCCGCATTGCTGACCCGCGGCTTCAGCCAACTCTATCTGTCGCTCGGCGACGTCAATGACGACGGCTCGGTTGCGATCAGGCTCTATTATAAGCCGATGGTCCTCCTCATCTGGATCGGCGCGGTTGTGATGATGTTCGGCGGCGCGCTCTCATTGTCCGATCGACGGTTGCGGATCGGAGCTCCCAGACCGGCGGCAAAGCCGGCCGTGCAGGCGGCGGAGTAGGGCATGCGCCGGATTGCAGCGATCGCTCTTGTGCTTGCCACCATTGCGTCAAGCAGTTCGTTGGCGGTACAGCCCGAAGAAATGCTGAAGGATCCGAAGTTAGAGGCGAGAGCCCGCGAACTGTCGCGCGAGTTACGCTGCATGGTTTGCCAAAATCAATCGATCGACGAGTCTGAAGCGCCGCTTGCGCGCGATCTGCGGCTGCTGGTCCGCGAGCGGCTCACCAAAGGTGACACCGATCAGCAAGTCCTCAATTTCATGGTTGCCCGCTACGGCGAGTTTGTCCTGCTGAAGCCGCCACTCGAGAGCAGGACGATCATTCTGTGGGCTCTGCCGCCGGTGGCATTGCTCGCCGGTGCCGTTGGCCTGTTTTTCGCCGTGCGCCGGCGCCGGACAGTTCAACTGGAACCTGCGACACTTAGTATCGAGGAGCGGCGCAGGCTTTCGACTTTGGTCGACGAACACCGAACTGAGCGTTGATTATCCCCAAGAAATTCGAATATCTCGATAATTCTCACCTTACCAAAGTTTAATCCTGCCGACAGGACGCTGTAAGGGTCATCTCTCCATCTTCAGGTTCGAAACAGCGCAACACGCGCCATACGAATCCCGATGGAGATTTCCAGATGAACCCGAGCGTTAACCTCGCTCCAGAAAATCGAAAGAAGCCGCGCGCGCTTTCCGTGCGCCGCGCGGTGCTGTTGGCGACGACGATCGCCGGCCTCGGCATTGGCGCCTTCGTGGCCGGCCCCGGCTTTGACCTTCGTGCCGGCTATCCCACGGCTCTTGCCCAGAACCTCACCGAGCAGGCCCACAAGCTTCAGGCGCCGGTCGGATTTGCCGACATCGTGGAGAAGGTGAAACCGGCAGTTATCTCGGTACGCGTGAAGGTCGATGGCGGTTCGCAGACCAATGGTCTCGGGAGCAATGACGTTCCTCCCGGACTGCGTGAGTTTTTCCGCCGCTTTGGGATGCCGGATGCTCCCGAGGGCATGCCGCGCGGCCGTCACAACACGATTACCGGCCAGGGCTCTGGATTTTTCATCTCGGCTGACGGCTATGCGGTGACCAACAATCACGTAGTTGAAAAGGCGGAGAGCGTTCAGATCACGACCGACGACGGCAAGACTCATAGAGCTAAAGTTATCGGTACCGATCCGCGCACTGACCTAGCACTAATCAAAGTGGAGGACGGACCATTTCCTTACGTGAAACTGTCGGAAAAAACGCCGCGTATCGGTGATTGGGTTCTTGCCGTCGGCAACCCCTTCGGTCTCGGTGGCACGGTTACGGCCGGCATTGTTTCGGCGCGTGGACGCGATATCGGAGCGAGCGCCTACGACGACTTCATTCAGATCGATGCACCTGTGAACAAGGGTAACTCAGGTGGTCCAACGTTCGACACCGAGGGCAATGTCATCGGCGTGAATACGGCGATCTTTTCACCGTCCGGCGGGTCGGTTGGTATTGCCTTCGCGATTCCCTCCGATACGGTAAGTAGCGTAGTTGCTCAACTGAAGGACCACGGCTCGGTCACTCGCGGCTGGATTGGAGTTCAGATTCAGCCAGTCACGCAGGACATCGCCGATAGCCTTGGGCTCAAGAAAGCCGAAGGTGCGCTCGTCGCGGAGCCGCAACCCAACAGTCCCGCCGCCAAATCTGGAATTGCCGCAGGAGACGTCATTACTTCCGTCGACGGCAAGCCGATCAAGGACGCACGCGATCTCGCCAAGAAAATCGGAGCGTTGGCGCCGAAGGCATCGGTACAGCTCACGGTCCTCCACAACGGATCTGAAAAGAATCTGACGCTGACACTCGGCGAAATGCCGAACGCCAAAGAAGCGCGTGCGTCGGCGGACGAGGGAGACAGTGGCACCGATCTCGGCAAGCTCGGTCTCACTCTTGCACCAGCCGCCCGAGTCGCGGGCGCCGGCGCCGAGGGTGTGGTTATCACCGGGGTCGATTCGAGTGGCGTCGCGGCAGATCACGGCTTCTCGACTGGCGACGTCATTCTCGAGGTTGCCGGAAAATCTGTTTCAACGCCGACGGACGTGCGCGAGGTCATCACGACCGCGCGGACGCAAGGCAAACGGACTGTCCTGGTTCGCGTGAAGAAGGGTGACAACACGCGCTTCGTCGCGCTGCCGCTTGGCCGCGGCTGAGACAGGAGATTGGGGACGTCCCGCCGGCATCCGTCGCCCCCGCCGGTGGACCGACCTCAACGGGGCGGGCATCGCGCCCGTCCCGGCAAAATTCCGGGAGTGGTTCTTGGTTGGGCCACTTTCGAACGGAGCTCCAACCCTGGCATCCGTCGCCCCCGCTGGGGTGGAGTCGTTGAGGGGGTGGCGGTCTCCGCCACCCCCTCGCGTACGAATGGGGCCATGGCTGGAGGTAGTTGACCCCGCCACCGAAATGACTGGAATTGGTGTGACCGATGCCCACCTTTGCGGATATTAAGGGGCCGCGCCCTTTCAGCCGGACGGCTGAAGCGCAACCGGACCGGGTCACTATGCGCCTACTGATCATTGAGGATGATCGCGACGCCGCGGACTACTTGGTCAAAGCGTTCCGTGAAGTCGGGCACGTCGCCGATTCGGCTACAGATGGTGACGACGGGCTGACGATGGCGGCTGACGGTCAATATGACGTCCTGATTGTGGACCGAATGCTTCCGAAACGAGACGGCCTTTCGCTGATCGGCGCGCTGCGGGGAAAGGGAATTGGGACTCCGGCCCTGATCCTGTCTGCGCTCGGCCAGGTCGACGATCGGGTTAAGGGTTTGCGGGCCGGCGGCGACGACTACCTATCCAAGCCTTACTCTTTTTCGGAGTTGCTCGCGCGGGTAGAAGTGCTCGCGCGCCGCCGCGTCGGCCGCAGCGAGGAAACTGTGCTTCGGGTCGGCGATCTTGAACTCGACCGCCTGTCCCACCAGGTGCGTCGCGGAGACGAGGAAATCTCACTGCAGCCGCGCGAATTTCGGCTGCTGGAATACCTGATGCAGCATGCGGGACAGGTGGTTACCCGCACAATGCTGCTGGAAAACGTGTGGGACTACCATTTTGACCCCCAAACCAACGTCATTGACGTGCACATCTCGCGCTTGCGCTCGAAAATAGATAAAGGTTTCTCCCAGCCGCTTTTGCACACAATCCGCGGCGCGGGATACATGATACGTGACGGCGCTCGGTAAGTTATTTCGCACCACCACGTTCAAGCTCACGCTGGTCTATTTGACCGTTTTCGGGCTATTCGCGGCATTTCTGCTCGGTTATTTCGCACTCAACACGCGCAGGCTGATCACCGAGCAGATCACCGATACGGTCAATGCCGAGATCACCGGACTTTCCGAACAGTATCGACAGGGTGGGATTAGGCGCCTCGTAATTGTCGTCGACGCCCGCGCGCGGCGTCCCGGTTCCAGCCTTTATTTGGTCACGACATTTGCAGGAGAGGCCCTCGCCGGCAATGTCACGGCTTTGCCGCCTGGCACGCTCGACAATCCGGGCTGGACGGAGACTGTTTACAAACGGCTCGACGAAGCGGACGCCGCCGATCATCCGGAACATCACGCGCTTGTGCGCGTCTTCCAACTGCCGGGCGGTTTCCGTCTGTTGGTCGGGCGCGATCTCGACGAGCGTGAACGTCTCTACAATATCGTGCTTGCGGCCGGGCGTTGGTCGATAGCGATCGTGATTGTTCTGGGTCTCGCAGGCGGACTCTTCGTCACCCGCCGGGTCCTGCGGCGCGTCGATGCGATGACGGAAACGACACGAACGATCATGCGTGGCGATCTTGGCGGACGGTTGCCGGTCGCGGGCACCGGCGATGAACTCGACCGACTAGCCGAAAACTTGAACGTGATGCTTGAACGGATCGAAGCCTTGATGCGCGGTCTGAAGGAAGTTACAGATAATATCGCGCACGATCTCAAGACGCCTTTGACCCGCCTCAGGAATCGCAACGAACAG
>DASSSM010000239.1:0-8252 GCA_035708425.1 Pseudolabrys sp. | reverse complement strand
TCCGCGCGCGTGCGCATGTATGTCTGCGGGCCGACCGTTTATGACTTCGCTCATATCGGCAATGCGCGTCCCGTCATCGTGTTCGACGTGCTGTTCCGCCTGCTGCGCCACGTCTACGGCGAAAAACATGTCGCGTATGTGCGCAACGTCACCGATGTCGACGACAAGATCAATGCGCGTGCCGCCGAGCGCGGGATTTCGATCCGCGAAGTAACCGAAGAGACTTACAAGAATTTCAAGGAGGATGTGGCAGCTCTGGGCTGCCTGCCGCCAACCGTTGAGCCGCGCGCGACTGAGCATATCGATGAGATGAAGGCGCTGATCGACCGACTTGTGAAGTCCGGTCATGCCTATGTGGCGGAAGACCATGTCCTTTTCCACGTGGCTTCGATGAAGGACTACGGCAAGCTCTCCAACCGCTCGCTCGACGAAATGATTGCGGGCGCCCGCGTCGAGGTCGCGCCGTTCAAGAAGGATCCGATGGACTTCGTCTTGTGGAAGCCGTCCGGTCCGGGCGAGCCGGCATGGCCATCGCCCTCGGGCATCAAGAAACCGGGTCGCCCCGGCTGGCACATCGAATGCTCGGCGATGTCCTGGAAACATCTTGGCGAGACCTTCGATGTCCATGGCGGCGGCATCGATCTCGTTTTTCCGCATCATGAGAACGAAATCGCGCAATCGCGCTGTGCCTTCCAGACGCCGGTGATGGCGAATTTCTGGATGCACAACGGCTTCCTGCAGGTAGAAGGCGAGAAGATGTCGAAAAGCCTCGGCAACTTCGTGACAATCAACGAGTTGCTCAAGGATTGGCCTGGCGAGGTTGTACGATTCACAATGTTGCAGACGCACTATCGGCAGCCGATGAATTGGACCCTCTCCGGGTTGCGCGAGTCCCAGAAGAGCCTCGATTATTGGTACAAGCTCACCGGCGACTCCGCGGCGGGTTATTTGTGCGCCGACGCGGTCGACGCGTTGTTGGATGACCTCAATACACCCAAAGCATTTGCCGCAATGCATGAGCTGCGCGGCGAGGCTGCGAAAGGGACAAAGCCTGCTGCGGCTTCCCTGAAGGCAAGCGCGCAGCTGATCGGCCTGTTGCAATTACCACCGGCTCAGTGGCTCGGCTTTCGCCCCGCCTCGGCGGCAGTCGATGAAAACAAAGTGGTTAGCCTGATTGAAGCGCGAAATAGTGCGCGGAAGGCGAAGAATTTCAAGGAGGCCGATCGGATTCGCGACGAGCTCAAGGCAATGGGCATTGAGCTTGAAGATACCAAGGACGGCAAGACGCAATGGAAGGTCGCGCGATGATGGCCGTTGCTCATCCAAAACTGGCGCTGCGGCCATTCTTGCCGGCGGATGCGCCGCTGTTGCGCGAGATTTTCCGGGACAGCATAGAAGAATTGACAAGCGACGATTATACCGAAGCACAGCAGGAAGCCTGGGCGTCGGCGGCCGACGATGTCGGATAATTTCGGGACAAGCTTTCGGGCCAACTGACTTTGGTTGCAACGCTGGAAGGCTCGCCGGTTGGATTCGCTTCGCTGGAAGGCAAGGACAAGATCGACATGCTCTACGTCCATCCGGCGGCAACGGGGCAGGGAGTTGGCGCGATGCTGATTGACGCGCTGGAGAAGCTTGCGGGTGCGCGCGGTACGGCAAGGCTTACCGTCGATGCGAGCGACAGCGCGCGCGGCTTTTTCGAAAAGCGGGGCTACATCGCCCAGCAGCGGAATTCAATTTCGATTGGTGACGAGTGGCTCGCCAATACCACGTTACAAAAGCAACTTGCCGCTAAACGGGAGGCTTCATGACCAAACCCGACACGCCGTTCCCGCGTCATTGGCTTTATTACATCGTGCTCAAATACGGGGTGCTCGCTGCCGCCGTGGTGATCGCACTCTATGCCGTTTACCGGTTGACGTAAGGACGCCCATGAAACGCCACCATGTCCTGATGGGTGTCATCGCAATTGTGATCGCCATTGCATTGCTCTCGAATTATTACCTTTGGTGAAAACCGCAATGCCGAAAGAGCGTATCTTTCTCTTCGATACCACGCTGCGCGACGGCGCGCAGACGAACGGCGTGGACTTTACGCTTGCCGACAAGCTGGCGATCGCGAACATGCTGGACGAGCTTGGCATCGACTATGTCGAGGGCGGCTACCCAGGCGCAAACCCGACCGATTCCGAACTGTTCGCCAAGGATCGCAAGCTCGATACGACCTTCACTGCCTTTGGTATGACGCGCCGGCCGGGGCGTTCGGCCTCCAACGATCCCGGTCTTGCTGCGCTTCTTGAAGCAAAGGCAGATGCCATCTGCTTTGTCGCCAAATCGTGGGACTATCACGTTAAAGTCGCGCTGGAGACCACCGAAGAGGAAAATCTCGCTTCGATTCGCGACAGCATACGCGCCGCAAAGGCAAAGGGCAGGGAAGTTCTGCTCGACTGCGAACATTTCTTCGACGGGTACAAAGCCAACCCTAAATATGCATTGGCTTGCGCTAAGGCCGCCTATGACGAAGGCGCGCGCTGGGTCGTGCTGTGCGACACCAATGGCGGCACATTGCCCGATGAGGTTGAAAAGATAGTCGGTGTGGTCGTGAAGGTGATCCCGGGCGATCATGTGGGCATTCATGCCCACAATGACACCGATCAGGCGGTGGCGAACTCTTTTGCGGCCGTGCGTGCCGGTGCACGCCAGATTCAGGGCACGCTCAATGGCCTCGGCGAGCGGTGCGGCAATGCCAACCTGGTTTCCATCATCCCGACCCTGAAACTCAAGCCGGAATTCGCAGCGCGCTTCGACATCGGAGTGAGCGAAATCGCGCTCAAGAAGCTCGCACAGGTTTCCCACGCGCTCGATGAGCGACTTAATCGCGCGCCCAATCGCCACGCGCCTTATGTCGGCGAAAGCGCTTTTGCCACCAAGGCTGGCATCCATGCCTCCGCGATTTTGAAGGATCCGGCAACATATGAGCACGTTGCGCCCGAGACGATCGGCAATCGCCGAAAAGTGCTGGTGTCCGAACAGGCAGGAAAATCCAACGTCCTGGCGGAACTCGAGCGTGTCGGCATTAAAGCCGATAAGGACGATCCACGGATCGGCCGCCTTCTGGAGATCGTGAAGGAACGCGAGGCGATCGGTTATGCGTATGAGGCGGCTGACGCGTCATTCGAGCTGCTCGCACGTCGTACGCTCGGCAAAGTACCGAACTATTTTGACGTGACCCAGTTCGATGTGAACGTCGAGCAACGCAACAATGCCAAAGGTGAACGTGTCACCGTCACCATGGCAGTTGTGAAGGTGAAGGTCGGTGAGGACAACATGATCTCCGCCGCGGAGGGCAACGGCCCGGTCAATGCGCTTGACCTTGCGCTGCGCAAGGACCTCGGCAAGTACCAGAAATACATTGCCGGCCTTAAGCTCACCGATTATCGCGTGCGCATCCTCAATGGCGGAACTGAGGCGGTGACACGCGTTCTTATCGAGAGCGAGGATGAGAAAGGTGATCGCTGGACGACGGTCGGGGTCTCGGCCAATATCATCGATGCATCATTCCAGGCTTTGATGGATTCGATCATATTTAAGCTCGTGAAGTCGGGTGCGCCGGCGTGATAGGCAAAAGGCGGAGGCTGGAGCATGTGGTATTTGCGCCGCCATTTTCTGACCGGGCTTGCCGCTACCGTGGCGACACTGATGAGCCGCGCTAAAGCCGCGCCCGATCCCTCCCGTAGTGCATTTGTCGGCCAGGCCTTCGCAATGAAAAAGCAGGCCATCGAAAGCGGCGACCAGCCATTTGGCGCGGTGGTGGTCCGCGGCCGAGAAATCGTCGGATTCGGACCAAGCCGCGTGGTGCTCAAGCGCGATGAATCGGCGCACGCAGAGCGAGAAGCGATCCGCGACGCACAGGCGCGCCTCGGCCGGTCCGATCTTGCTGACTGCGTGATGTATTCGACCTCGCGGCCATGCCGAGATTGCGAACGGGCTGCAGCCGGTGCAGGGATTGCCCGCATGTATGTGGGGGCAGAGGCGGTCGACGCGGGCACACCACGCTAACCGCCATGATCGATCATATCTCTATCGCCGTTCGTGACATCAAAAGGGCCGAAGCGTTCTACACCGCTGTGCTCGCGCCGCTCGGCCTGACCAAGTTGCGGGAATGGCCTGACGCGGCCATCGGCTACGGCAAGAAATATCCCGAGTTCTGGATTAACCGCCGTGCGGACATGACACCCATCGCCCGGGACAGTGGCGTGCATATTTGCTTGCGCGCAGTCTCTACGGATGCGGTCGATGCTTTTCATGGCGCCGCTCTTGCCGGCGGCGGAACGTCGGATGGCGCGCCTGGACCTCGCGCCGAGTATAATGATCGCTACTACGCTGCCTTTGTTCGGGACCCTGACGGGAACCGCATCGAGGCCGTCACATTCGTGTAGCAACTAGAGCCGGTCGGCAATTACTTCCGGCATTTCCTTTTCTTCCTCTGGGACGGCGGCCGCTGCGTTTTCCAGCATTGGAACGATATCGGCGACCTTGTCTGCAACGAGCAGATCGAAACTGAGATCACCGCGAATAAATTCGAGCGTTTTCATGTGATCGATCAGCGCGCAGAGCGGGTTCCAGAAGCCCTCGATATTTGCAAGCAGGATCGGCTTGCGGTGGCGGCCGAGCTGAACCCAGGTGATCTGTTCGACGACTTCCTCCAGGGTGCCGATGCCGCCCGGCAACGCAACGAACCCATCCGCCATTTCGAACATCTTGCGTTTACGCTCGTGCATGTCGCGGGTGATGATCAGACTGTCGGCGCCGCGCATCGCGTGCTCGCGAGCGACTAGAAACTCGGGGATGATGCCTGTTACCTTGCCACCATGGTCGAGTACTGATTTGGCGATTGCCCCCATAATCCCGACCGCACCACCGCCAAAGACCAACCGAATGCCGTTGTTGGCCAGGATGGTGCCGAAGGCGCGTGCGGCCTCTACAAAAGCAGGGTCGGTGCCTGGACTGGATCCGCAATAGACGCAGATTGTCCGGATTTTGCTGACTTTTTCATTTCTGTTCATGGCATGCATGTGCATCGCACTTGCGGCATCGTCAAGGCGGGCCGGGAAGCAAAGTTGAGGCACTGCAAGAGGATGATTAGCGGCATGAATTCCCCTATATGAAGGGCTGAATGAGCGACCACCACCCCCGCCGGCTAGCCGAAAGCGAATCGCACATCTCCGCCGCCCGCGGGGCGCTGCTTGCGACCATTATTCGCTTGTGGCCGTACATATGGCCTTCGGATCGCGCCGAGCTGAAAATGCGGGTGATCGGATCGCTTCTGCTGCTGCTCGCAGCGAAACTCGCGACTATCGCCGTTCCTTTCACGTTCAAGTGGGCGACCGACGCTCTCACCGGACAGGACAGTGCGCCCATTGCAGCGTCTGACTGGCTATTGTGGGTGATTGCCGCTCCGGTCGTGATGACTATCGCCTACGGTGGAATGCGGATTTTAATGGCCGCGCTTACCCAGTTGCGCGACGGTCTGTTCGCAAAAGTTGCGATGCATGCGGTCCGGCGGCTCGCCTATCGCACTTTCGTGCATATGCACGAATTGTCGCTCCGGTTTCATCTGGAGCGAAAGACCGGCGGCCTGACGCGCGTTCTCGAGCGCGGCCGCAACGGCATCGAGACCATCGTGCGCATGGTGATCCTGCAGCTGTCGCCGACGATCATCGAACTTGCATTCATTGTCGTCGTTCTGATGTGGCAGTTCGACTGGCGCTACGTGGCTGTCATTTCGATCACCGTCGCGGTGTATATGACCTACACCTATCACGCGACCGAATGGCGGATCGGCATTCGCCGAAAAATGAACGACAGTGATACAGACGCGAACGTCAAGGCAATCGATTCGCTGCTCAACTACGAAACCGTGAAATATTTTTCCGCCGAGGAGCGCGAAGCGGCCCGCTACGACAGGGCTATGGCTCGCTATGAAGATGCGAGTGTCCGCGCCTATACTTCGCTTGCGGTTCTTAACGCCGGGCAGGCCGTGATTTTCACCATTGGCCTCGCCGCCGTAATGGTGATGTGTGCGTTCGAAATTAAATCGGGCAGCAAAACGGTCGGCGATTTTGTACTGATCAACGCGATGATGATTCAACTCTATCAGCCGCTCAATTTCATGGGGATGGTCTACCGCGAGATCAAGCAGGCAATCACCGACATCGAAATCATGTTCTCGATTCTGACACGCGAGCCGGAAATCAAAGATGTAACGAACGCACCGCAATTGAAAGTAAAGAACGGGACTATTCGCTTCGAGAATGTCAGATTCTCCTATGAAGCAGCACGCCCGATTCTCAAGGGAATCAGCTTTGAAGTGCCGGCTGGCAAGACGGTAGCCGTCGTCGGTCCCTCGGGCGCGGGTAAGTCGACGATTTCGCGTCTGTTATTCCGCTTTTACGATCTGTCCGGCGGCCGCATTCTGATCGACGATCAGGATATCGCGAAGGTTACCCAGAAATCGCTGCGCCAGGCGATCGGCATGGTGCCGCAGGACACCGTGCTGTTCAATGACACGATCCGCTATAACATTCGGTACGGCCGCTGGGAGGCAACCGATGGTGAAGTAGAGGAGGCGGCGCGCCTTGCGCAGATCGATCCGCTCATTCGCATTGCCCCGAAAGGCTATGAAACGGAAGTCGGGGAACGCGGCCTCAAACTGTCGGGCGGCGAAAAGCAACGGGTCGCGATCGCGCGCACTATCCTGAAGGGCCCGCCGATCTTGGTCCTCGATGAGGCGACGTCTGCATTGGACAGCCACACCGAAAAAGAAATTCAGGACGCTCTAGAACGCGTCTCGCGTAATCGGACCACACTTGTGATTGCGCACCGGCTGTCGACCATTGTGGGCGCAGACGAAATCATAGTGCTGGATGGAGGCGAAATCGTCGAGCGAGGCACGCATTATACTTTGCTCGCCAAGAATGCCCTGTACGCAAGCATGTGGAATCGTCAGCGTGAGGCGGAAGAGGCGCGCGAAAAACTTGCGCTTGCGGGCGAGGATCAGGGGGCACCAAATCGAAATCCGCCTCCGGTGGAGGATGCAATTACTGCGACCTCCGCGCCGCTCGAAGCGCCGGTAGACGCGGCAGAGTAAGATAGCGGCATGTCGATCTACGATTCGATTCGCTCACAAATCGTGCCGGTGACCCCGGAAGGATATCCGTTCATCGGGGCCTTTGCTCTGGTGAGTCTGGTCCTGTTCTGGCTATGGAGTCCGCTCGGCTGGCTTGGGACGCTTGCCACCATATGGTGTGCTTATTTCTTCCGGGATCCGCCCCGCGTAACACCGGTGCGCGACGGTCTGGTGGTGGCGCCTGCAGACGGTCGTGTGAGCCAGGTAACCAGCGCCGCACCGCCGCGTGAGCTCGGTCTTGGCGAAAAGCCGTTGCCGCGAATTTCGATATTTATGAGCGTTTTCGATTGCCACGTGAACCGCAGTCCGGTCTCCGGAAAGATTGAAAAAATCGTGTACCAGCCCGGGAAGTTCTTTAATGCAGACCTGGACAAGGCCAGCGCCGATAACGAACGCAATGCGCTGGTAATTGCGATACCTGGCGCGCGCATTGCAGTGGTGCAAATCGCGGGGCTGGTTGCACGTCGTATCGTCTGCTTCGCGCGCATGGGCCAGCCGATAGGGGCGGGCGAACGCTTCGGCATGATCCGCTTCGGTTCCCGGGTCGATGTCTACCTTCCGGAGGGCGTGCCGCCGCTGGTAGCGGTCGGTCAAACGGCAACCGCTGGAGAAACCGTGCTTGCCGATCTACGCGCGGCCGCCGACGGCGGACGCGCGTTCCGCACGGGATAAACGGTTAACGAGGCCGAAGAAACATACCTTTAGTGCCGTGGCGCCCGCAGAGCCACGGGACTATATTATGGCCATGGTCTTTCAGCCCATCGACCCCGCTCCGCCGCCGTTCCGTCGCCGCTTTAAGGCGATTCCGGTCCGCACTTTGCTTCCTAATCTGATCACTTTGCTTGCGTTGTGCGCGGGTCTCACAGCCATCCGCGTTGCCGTCGAGAACAGGCTTGAACTGGCGCTTGCGGCGATCGTGCTTGCCGCGCTACTCGATGGAATTGACGGCCGCATTGCCCGCATGCTCAAGGGCACTTCCCGTTTTGGCGCCGAGCTCGACAGCCTTGCCGATTTTGTGAATTTCGGCGTTGCGCCCGCGATCATTCTCTATTTCTGGGGATTGC
>DASSSM010000238.1:0-2859 GCA_035708425.1 Pseudolabrys sp. | reverse complement strand
GCCTGCAGTCCCGCCACGCCGACGCCCATAATGAAGACTTTTGCCGCCGGCACGGTGCCGGCCGCCGTCATCATCATCGGCAGCGCGCGGCCATATTCCTCCGCCGCATCGATCACCGCGCGGTAGCCGGCGAGATTGGCCTGGCTCGACAGCACGTCCATCGATTGCGCGCGCGTGATGCGCGGCATCAGCTCCATGGCGAAGGAGGACACCCCGGCGCTTGCCATCTGCTTGAGCGCGGCGTCGTTGCCGTACGGATCCATGATGGCGATGACCAGCGCTCCCTTCTTGTAGTCGGCGAGTTCGTTGGCCGCAGGCCGGCGCACCTTTAGAACGATGTCGGCATCCTTGGTGACGCCGTCGGCAATCCGGGCGCCGGCCGCCTCGAATTCGGCGTCGGGGATGCCGGAGGCGATGCCAGCGCCGCGCGCGACCGCGACCTCGGCGCCGAGCGACTTGAATTTCTTGATGGTTTCCGGAGTTGCCGCGACGCGCGGTTCGCCGGCGTCGGTTTCACGCGGTACGGCAATTCGCATTCGCGCCTCCCCGCCCAGCCGTGAATTCCGTCAGTGCGGCGAGAGCCCGGTGAACGCGAAGATCAGGAAACAGATGACAAAGGACACATAGCTCGGCGTTGTCGCGCCGCTCAGCAATCCGGGGATAGCACCGAGCAGGCCGATGACAAAGATCGACGCCGCCGTAAACCAGTGGCCCATGACGCCACCAACCGCCAGGCCAAACAGGATCGTCACCACGTAGAGGATGCCCACCAGCGTGAAGTGCACGAAGCGCTCGTAAGAACTTTCATGCGCCTCATAGTCGTTTCCGGTGGCGGTGGCGTATTCGACAGTGCCGTGGTCGGCCATGGGGAAAGCTCTCCGAGTCGCGCTAAAAGTGGCGGGTGCTGAGGGGTTAGCGCAATTGCCCGTTTAGGGCAACGGGCAGACCCGCATTCCGCTCATTCCCGCGAAAGCGGGAATCCAGGAACACGAAGAACCGAGCAATGTCGCCCTGGGTCCCCGCTTTCGCGGGGACGAGCGGGATAATTTCGTGAGCTAGAGCCCAACCTTGGCGAGCGCGGCAGCTTGCCGCGCGGCCACATCCTCGATCGTAAAGCGCTCGATCGCCTCATTGAACAAGCGATAGAAATTCAGTTCCGCCGCCAGATGCAGGAACACGGCGCCCAGGCCGATCGCGGCGCGGTCCATGAACACGAACTCGCGCGGCACCGTCACGGGTCCCCGCACCTTGAGCGCCTGATGCACGCGAAAGGCCTCCTTGCGCCCGTATTCGGACGGCTTCACCCCGTCGGCGATGCTGCGCACGCGATCGTCGAGCAGCGGCCCGTAGATGAACCGTGCCCAGATATTGAGCGCATCGATCAGCTCGCGATTGAGCCGCTTGAAACCCCAGGTCTCGTAAGCGTGCACGACCAGCGCATCGTCCTTGCGTAAAAGGCCGCGATAGAGATCGACCACCCCGCCGACAAAGCTTGGCGGAAAAATCCGGATGCAGCCATAGTCGAGAAGGTTGATGCCGGCCGGCTTGCCTTTGGCATTGTCGAAGACCGTGTAATTGCCGAGATGCGGGTCGCCGTGAATGACGCCGAAGCGGCTGAAGGGAAACCACCAGGCCGTGAACATCGCCGTGGCAAGCCGGTTACGCGTCTCGAGCGGGTCGTTCTTGTGCTCCAGCAGCTTGCGGCCTGTCATCCAGTCGAGCGTCAGCAGGCGGCCGGTCGACAGCTCGGCCCAGACTTTCGGCACCCGGATCGCATCTTCGTCCTTCAACATATTTCCATACAGCGCGACGTGCCTGGCCTCGCGGAAATAGTCGAGCTCCTCGCGCAGCCGCGCACCGATTTCGACCGCGATCTCGGTCGTGTCGATGACCGGATCGAAACGCTTGCGGATCGCGAACAGGAGCTGCAGCTGGCTGAGATCGGCTTCGACCGCCGACTGCATGTCGGGATATTGCAGCTTGCAGGCAAGCTCGCTCCCATCGAGTGCGCGCGCACGATGCACCTGCCCGAGCGATGCAGCCGCCGCCGGGTGATGCTCGAAGTCCGAGAACTTCTTCTGCCAGTCGGCACCGAGCTCCGCGCTCATGCGCCGCTTGACGAAAGCCCAGCCCATGGGCGGCGCCTGGCTCTGCAGCTTGATCAGCTCGTTGGCGTATTCAGGCGGCAGCGCATCGGGGATGGTGGCAAGCAGCTGCGCCACCTTCATGATAGGGCCTTTCAGCCCGCCGAGCGCAGCCGCAAGCTCGAGCGCGTTGGCGGCGCGATCGAGCGGCACGCCGAAAAATCGCGCGCCGGCAAAGCGCGCGGCGGTGCCGCTCAGCTGCGTGCCGACCCTCGCATAGCGCCTGGCGCGGGCGGAGAAGCGATTTTTTTCGCGATCTTCCATGAAGCCAACAGGCAATCCACTCGTTCGATAACCTTCTATATAGGTTACGACGCGAATGTCGCTATTGACACTAAACAACTGCGCTTCGAGCCAAGACTGATGCGGAGTGGCCGGAGTATCCGACTTATCAGAGGTACCGCCATGAAATACGGACTCGCGGCCTGCATTTGGGCCAGCATCTCAAGATTAGTCGCCGCTGCAGCACTCGGTTCATGGCTCGGGTTTGCCATCTGTCCGGCGGCATTTGCCGCGGATGGTGCGCAAGCCGCAGCGGCCGCGAAAAAGGCGGCAGTCAATTTGCAAGCCTATCTCCGCGATCTGGAAAAATCGAAAGGCCAGCCGGACTACGCAAAGCTGCCTGCTTCGGAGTATGTCAAGCGCATTTTCGACACCGATGCGCTCGCGGCTCTACCAGCTCCGAAGGCCAATGACTTTGGCTGGCTGCTCGAAT
>DASSSM010000237.1:0-8965 GCA_035708425.1 Pseudolabrys sp. | reverse complement strand
TCCAGGTCCTCGGTCTTGGTCGCATAGGAAATACGGAATGCGGGCCCGAGCCCGAAGGCCGTGCCCTGAACCACGGCCACGCCCTCGGCCTCGAGCAGCTCCGTGACGAAGTCTTCGTCGGTCGTAAGCTTCTTGCCGGTCGGCGCCGTCCTGCCCATCGTGCCGGCACAGGACGGATAGACATAGAATGCGCCTTCCGGCGTCGGGCACTTGATGCCGTTCGCCTGGTTGAGCATCGATACGACGAGATCGCGCCGCTCTTTGAAGATCTTATTGTGCTTGGCGATGAAGTCCTGCGGCCCAGTCAGCGCTTCCACCGCCGCCCATTGCGAGACCGCAGTCGGGTTCGACGTCGACTGCGACTGAACGGTCGCCATCGCCTTGATCAAAGGCTCAGGGCCGCCAGCATAGCCGATGCGCCAGCCGGTCATGCAGTAGGCTTTCGAGCAGCCGTTGACCGTGAGCGTACGGGGATAGAGCGAAGGCTCCACCTGCGCCGGCGTCGTGAATACGAAGTCGTCGTAGACGAGATGCTCATACATATCGTCGGTCATCACGTGCACGTGCGGGTGCTTCACCAGCACGTCGGTGAGCGCCTTGAGCTCGGCCCGCGTATAGGCAGCACCGCTCGGGTTCGACGGCGAGTTAAGCAGAACCCACTTGGTCTTCGGTGTGATCGCGCGCTCGAGCTGCTGCCCCGTCATCTTGAACCCGCTCGCCATGCTGGTGACGACTTCCACCGGCTCGCCGCCGGCGAGCAGCACCATTTCGGGGTAGCTCACCCAATACGGCGCGGCGATGATCACTTCATCGCCTGGATTCAGCGTCGCAACGAACGCGTTGTACAGCACCTGCTTGCCGCCGGTGCCGATGGTGACCTGACTCGGCTTGTAGTCGAGCCCGTTCTCGCGCTTGAACTTCTTGACGACCGCGTCCTTGAGCTCGGCGATGCCGTCGACGTTCGTGTATTTCGAAGCCTTGCCGCTTTTGATCGCCTCGATCGCCGCCTGCTTTATGTTGTCGGGCGTGTCAAAGTCCGGCTCACCGGCACCGAGGCCGATCACGTTACGGCCGGCCAGTTTGAGCGCGCGCGCCTTGTCCGTGACGGCGATGGTCGCCGACGGCTTGATGCGCTTGAGCTGCTCCGCGAGAAAGGCCATGGAAACTCCGAATCCGGGGCGAAAAATGCCCTGCCGCAGTGTGGTAATGGCCCATTACGGCGACGGCAAGTCGCAAAGGCTGATGGTCAATATCAAGGCTGTTGATGGCCTAACAGTCCTTTAAGGCACAGTTGTTAGTCCCTTGGCCATGGCACACGCCGTGGACATTCTGCGCACCGGGGCCTGGCTGACCCGCGAACGGGTAAAGCTCGTGGTGTTCGGTCTCATCGCAGCCAGCCTGATCGCCGTCGTGTACGTCGTGGCGACCTCGGATGGGCTCAACGACCGCTTTGGCCGTCCGCTCGGAACCGACTTCTCCAACGTCTATGCCGCGGGCACCTATGTGCTCGACGGCAACGCCGCCGCCCCCTTCGATCCGCCCCGGCAATACGCGCGCGAGCAGGCGATCTTCGGCGCAGACACGCAGTTCTATGGCTGGCACTACCCGCCCTATTTCCTCAGCCTCGCCGCTTTGCTTGCCGCGATGCCCTATGCGCTGGCGCTTGCGCTTTGGCAGGGCGTCACGTTCGCTCTTTATCTCTGGGTGACGCGGGCAATTCTGAACACGGGGCGAGCTCGCGCGCTCGCCGACCCGCTATGGCTCCCGCTCGTCATTGGTTTCCCGGCGGTGTTCGTCAATCTCGGTCATGGCCATAACGGCTTTATCACCGCTGCCCTGTTCGGAGCTGCGCTGCTGCAGCTCGATCGCAAGCCTGTCCTCGCCGGCGTGCTGTTCGGCTGCATCGCGTACAAGCCGCAATTCGGACTTCTCGTTCCCATTGTGCTCGCGGCAAGCGGACGGTGGCGAGCCTTTATCGCGGCGGCCACGACGGTCGCAGTGCTGACGGTCGCGGTCACGCTCGCGTTCGGTCTCGATATCTGGAGCGCGTTCCTCGCCTCGACCAGGTTCACGCGCGCCGTCGTGCTGGAGCAGGGCGAAACCGGCTGGCACAAGATCCAGAGTGTTTTTTCGGTGGTCCGAATGTGGGGTGGCGGAATTTCGCTCGCCTATGCCATCCAGATCGCGGTGACGCTTGCCGTGGCAGGCGGGGTCGCCTGGCTGTGGCGCAGCCGAGCCTCTTTCCCAATCAAGGCGGCGGCCCTCGCGATCGGTACAATCCTCGCAACGCCTTACAGCCTCGACTACGACCTTATGCTTCTCGCGCCAGCCATTGCATTCCTCGCCGCCGACGGGATGCAGCGCGGTTTCCACCCGTGGCAAAAATCCCTGCTGGCAACGCTGTGGCTCGTGCCGATTCTGGCCCGCCCGGTTGCGCAGGCGACGCTGATCCCGCTCGCGGTTCCCGCGATGCTGGTGGCCTTTGCGTGGCTATTGCGGCGCGCAATGGCGCAGACCGGCACACCAGCGCTGTGGCGTTTTGCAATCCGTCCGATGAAGTAGCGCGCAACGGTTCTTCTATTCACCCCTGCAGCAGATTGCGCGTTCGCTGTTGCAGCGCAGCGAACGATTTAACGTTTTCGTTATGCCCGATTTCCGGCCTTGTAATTGCCGGACTTTCTTCGTCCTAATGGCCAAGGGGGCGGGAGCGGGCACACGCAACAGACCAGGCTTTGAATGTACACGCTCTATTCGATGCAACGCTCAGGCAACAGCTACAAGGTCCGCCTTGCACTGGCGCGACTCGGGATTCCGTACAAGCTCGTCGAGGTCGACATCCTAAAAGGCGAGAGTCGTACGCCCGAATTCCTCGCGAAGAATCCCAACGGCCAGGTGCCGCTGCTGGAGGTCGCGACGGATCGTCATCTCGCCGAGTCCAACGCGATCCTTTGGTACGTCGCCGGTGGAACGACGCTCGCACCGGAAGATCGCATCGGGCGCGCGGAAGCGCTGCAATGGATGTTTTTCGAGCAGCACAGCCTCGAGCCGAATATCGGTGCGGCCTATTTCTGGCTCGCTCTGATCAAGGGCGGCCGCGAATTACAGAGCCACGCGCTCGAAGACTGGATGGAAAACGGTTATCGCGCGCTCGGCGTGATGGAGACGCACCTGACACGGCACCGCTTTTTCGTCGCGGATCATTTCACGATCGCCGACATCGCGCTTTACGCCTACACGCATGTCGCCGACCAATGCGACTTCGACCTCAGCCGCTTTCCTGCGATCGGGGCTTGGCTTGCGCGAGTCGCCGAAGAGCCGGGTTATATCGCCATGACCTGGCAACCGGAGCTTGCTCCCGCGCAATAGCCCGGAAATTGCGGGCTTGTCCTGTCCACTGCCTTGAAAAGGCCGCGCTTCATGACCGGCTCTGCCCCAATAGGGCCGAACCGATGCCGGGTTCCCGCGTTATCAGGACACCGTTGTTCAGACGAGTCATTTCAGGTTGGTCATGCGCAAGCACATTCAGTTTGCGGGCTTTACGTCCCCGGCAGGGAGCGCCCTTGGCAGCGAGCGTCGGGCCGCCGTGCTCGCCGAGCTTGTGGCGACAATCGGCCTCGCAATGTGCGTTCTGGTGGCCGCGACCGTCGTCTCAATTGGCGTGGCGCGCGCAGATGTCGCGAGCAATGTCATCGACAACGAAGGCGGGCTGTTCGCCATAGCGCTCATGCTCGGCCTTCTGTTCATCGGAATGGGCGGCCTCACCGCCCTTTCGCTGCCGCATCCCAGGCACAAGAAGACCCATAGCTAAATCGTGTATTCCGGAACTCCGGACGATGTCGCACATTGAGGCGACATCGAAGGAGGGCGGCATGCGGTCGATTTTGGCATTGGGTGTTGTTCTGGCGACGAGCAGCACCGTGCAGGCGGCTGATCCGACCTTTCCGAGCTCCGCCGGTAACCTCTCGGTCCATACTGTTGCGCAAGGCCTGTCGCACCCCTGGGCGCTTGCTTTCCTTCCCGACGGCCGCATGCTGGTGACCGAGCGCCCCGGCCGTATGCGCATCGTCGGCCGCGACGGCAAGCTTTCACAGCCGCTCAGTGGCGTGCCTGGCGTCGTGGCGCGCGGACAGGCCGGCCTGCTCGATGTCGCGCTCGATCGAGACTTTGCCACCAACAGCACGATCTATTTCTGTTTCAATTTCGACAATGGCGGTAACGCCGCAGTCGCACGCGCGCGCCTTGCTAACGACACGGCGTTGGACGAGGTCAAGATCATCTTCCGTCAGCAGGGACCCGGCGGCAGCAACAATCACGGATGCCGCATCGCGCAGGCCCCCGACAAAAATCTGTTCATCACGCTGGGCGACCATTTCGGCCCACGGGATGAAGCGCAGAACCTCGCTGTGGACAACGGCAAGATCGCCCGTATCGGGCCAAACGGCGAAATTCCAAAAGACAATCCTTTCGTCGGCAAAGCCAATGCACGGCCGGAGATCTGGTCGTACGGACATCGCAATCCACAGGGTCTCGTCTTTAGCCCAATCGACGGCAAGCTATGGGAGCAGGAGCATGGACCGCAGGGCGGCGATGAGATCAATATTGTCGAGAAAGGAAAAAACTACGGCTGGCCCGTGATCGGCTATGGCGTCGATTACGGTGGCGCAAAAATTCACGAAAGCACGCACAAAGCCGGCATGGAGCAGCCGCTCTGGCACTGGACGCCGTCGATCGCACCGTCAGGTCTGGCGATCTATACCGGCGACCTGTTTCCGAGTTGGAAGGGTAACCTGTTCAACGGCGCGCTGAAGTTTCAGCTGCTGTCGCGGCTTGAGATCAAGGACGGCAAGGTCACCAAAGAGGAGCGCCTGCTGCAGGGATTGAATGAACGCATCCGTGACGTTCGGCAGGGACCGGACGGTGCGCTCTACCTACTCACCGACAATTCGGCCGGACGTATTTTGCGCGTCGCGCCCGCGAAGTGACGATGCCTTTTGCCGCACTCTCAGAGTGTTCCGACAAGGTCCGCTTTCAGGGGTAAAGCGGACATGACTTGCTGCAGCGCAAATGTCCGCTTCTGACCCAAAGCGGACATGAAGGCTGCCAATTGAGTGGCCGCTTTTTTCGTTATTTAACCCGGTTCCAATCTCCAGGTTGGCAGCTCATGATGGCGGCCTTGGGCACGCCGCCGGGGTGATCAAATAAGGGCGTTCCCAGCCAACAGTTCAGCTAACCATTTTTGAATTTCGCGCAGCCTCATGTTTCCCACGCTGTCATTTGGCGAGCAGGAATTCAGCCCAAGCGACCTAATGAAACGGTCTGCGATGGCGGCCGGTGTTTTGGCCAGCTTCGGAATTGCCGAAGGCGGCACGTTTGCGGTCATGGTGCGAAATTCACCGACGCTGATCGCGATCATGCTTGCTGCCCGTCAGATCGGAGCCTATTTCGTGTCACTGAATTGGCATTTCAAAGCGGACGAAGCCGGTTACATTCTCCGCGACAGCGGCGCCAAAGCGCTCGTCATTCATAGTGATCTACTGGCGCAAATCTCGCGTGGCATTCCGGATGGCATGCCGTTGCTTGAAGTTAAGCTGGATCCGTCAGTCGAGATGCCACAAAACTCGAGTAAACCTTCGGTTGGGCATACGATCGATTGGTATACATGTCTTGCGCAGGCCAAACCGCTCGTTACAACATCGGACCGACCGCGTGGAATGATACCCTACACATCAGGCACGACCGGGCAGCCGAAAGGCGTCCGACGGATCCCGCCACGTCCGGAAGACGGACCTGCCGCCGCGCAACGGTTGGCGCGGATGTATCGAACCGGCCTCGGTATCACGCCAGATGGGCGATGTCTGATTTCAGCGCCGCTTTATCACACCGCGCCCACGTCCTATGTGATGTTCGCCTCGCAATGCGGCGCGTGGCTTCGAGTTGAGCCACGCTTTGACGCCGAAACGACGCTGGCGGCGATCGAGCGCTACAAGATTACGCATGCATATCTCGTGCCGACGATGCTCGTGCGGTTACTGCGATTGCCGTCGGAGATCCGCATTCGCTACAATTTGAGTTCGCTGCAATTCGTTGCGGTAACCGGCGCTCCATGTGCTCCCAGTATTAAGCGCGCCATGATCGAATGGTTCGGTGATGTGATTTATGAAACCTACGCCGCGAGTGAGCTCGGGTATCTGACGTCGATTTCATCGAGGGAAGCCCTTGCCAAACCGGGGTCGGCTGGTCGGCCGATTGAAGGCGTCACGATCAGAATACTCGACGATCAATGTTGCGACATGCCGGACGGAATGATTGGCAAAATATATGCGCGCCAGACCTTGGCGCCCGAATTTACCTATATTAACCGGCAAAAGGATCGAGACTCAATCGAACATGAGGGTTTCTTGACGGTTGGCGACATCGGCCACGTCGATACCGAAGGTTATCTCTACGTAACCGATCGGCGGAACGACCTCGTTCTGTCCGGCGGCGTGAATATCTATCCGGCAGAAATCGAGACGCAGCTAATGGAGATGGCCGGTGTCGCTGACTGTGCAGTTTTCGGCATTCCCGATCCTGAGTTTGGGCAAGCACTGATTGCAGTCATTCAGCCAAGCGGCGATGTCGCACTAACCTCTGGGGGCGTTCAGACATTTCTTTCAAAGCGACTAGCGAATTTCAAAATTCCCCGCATGATCGAATTTAGAGCCACACTGCCGCGCGAAGAAACCGGCAAAATATTCAAGCGAAAACTCCGCGACGAATATGCCGCGGGCAGTAGTACCTAACCGGCAATCCAAGAGACGCCGGCTAATGTCCGCTTTTGGCCCAAAGCAGACATGAGCTAGTGCACCGCACACACGTCCGCTTTCGGGGGTAAAGCGGACATGCTTCCGACGCCAGTGGATTCTACTTCCGACCTGAAGGTACCCGTCGTTAGGACAATACGACTTACCTGAAGTGGTTGCCTTATCGGCGTAACAATCTTGGCACATCATCGGAAGCTGGGGCTTACAGTGTCAAAGGAGGACGTTATGCCGACCTTCATGGTATCGATGAATTTTACCGATCAGGGCATCCGCGGTATCAAAGACGCCCCGAAGCGCGCACAAGCGGCGAGCGATCTCGCGAAGAAGTTGGGCGTCGAGGTCAAGGATCGATATCTTACGTCTGGTGAAAGCGATCTCGTGGTTTTCGTAGAAACGCCGAATGGCGACAATGTCGCGAAATTAGCGCTGGCGCTTGGCTCGCTCGGCAATGTCCGCACCCGCACTTGCCGCGTTTGGCCGTTCGAGGAATATATGAAGCTCATCTCCGAGCTGCCCTGAGTGATGCTTTGAGCAGGCCTGCGAAAGTCCGCTTTTGGCCCTTAGCCGACATCGCTAGTTGCACCGCACATGTCCGCTTTCGGGGGTAAAGCGGACATAACTTTTTGCGGGAGTCCGCTTTTGCCGTCGCTATCGGGAGTAAAGCGAACATCGCGCGGACGCATCCATGTCCGCACGCCTAGGTCCGCCTAGTCCAACGGACAACAGACTCCCGCTGGTAGCAGGCGTCGAACTTGGCCTCCTCCAGGGCTTTTTCGGCTTGCTGCAGCAGCTTGTTGTTGGCCGTCGACTCCTCAGCCAGCTGCTCCGACAAGGCCACGATCTCCACCGCCGCGTCGCGAATCTGCTTGCGGGCAGCCTCTATTACCTGATGCCGTTGTGCGACAACCGCCCTGGCTTCGGCTACGGCTTCCTTCAACGCGGAGATGCTTTCCAGGGCGTCCGAGAGGCCCTGAGGATGGGACTGGAGAGCAGGATATTTCTTCCAGGCTTCGGTCATCGCAGCTCTTTTTGTACGAACGACCGCAGGAGATATGCCCCAAAATGGTCACTAATTGGTTGCGGGCAGCACGGCGCGACGCTACGGACCTACCTACGATGATGGGAGGCGGTAGTGCGTCACCGCAGTGACCGTCGAGCAGCAAATTTTGAGTCAACGCAGTGTGACCTTCCGACCGAGAGAGCGTGCCGTCGTTCTCGTGCTTGTTTGTATAGGTAAATGACTGGCACCCTGACAAATCGTCAGAGTTGACCGGAGCGTGCGGCTCGCGGCCTGACTGAATGTCAAAGTTGGATATTTCGGACTTCTACGGCCGTATGTTTGCCGGAGGCCTTGGTATGTTTGACGGAGGCCTCAAAACGCGCTCATCGGATTCGTGCAGCATCGGCTCGGAGGACTTTCTTTGGCTTGTACGCATGGCGGCCTGCCCGCGCCGAAGTCTGGCTGGTGGCTTCTCCAATCCTTCTAGATAGGCGGCGATGCTGGCAGCCGACTCGCGGCTGGCCGTGTAGTGCTCGCGCAAGAAATTTTCGAGGCCAAAAAGTCCGGGCGCTCGGGTGATGCTTTGTGGGGACTTGTGACAAATTGCGCAATCGGTTGCGTAAAGTTGGGCGGCAGTCTTGCCCTTGTCCAAGTTCTCCTGCGCCCCGGCTGAGCTTGCAATACAAAGCGCCAAGGCACCGATCACGCGTGGCACGTTTAACATTCTAAGGCGCGACATTGAGAGTTACCCGAGCCTCTCCGATCACTAATTAACGCCGCGCCTTGCTGGCCGTCATTCGGCGATGCCTCGCCACCCCGGCCATAGCGCAATCACGAACCATTGGCTGTAACTCCCATTGACCCCCACCAGTCAGCATCAAACCTGTGTTTAGAACGTGGCGGCCATCGGCGCGTCCGTGTTTCGCCTTGGAGGCAGGCGAGTACCGCCGTCGCTCGGGTCAACGGCTTCGGCCTTGTGTCCAGTCGGAACGAGTCCGCATGGTTAGTGTTTAAACTGATCGGGGTGAAGTTCGTATCTGTGCACATCAACCGTCTCATCGCGCCACTGACCGCCGCTACCATCGCGGTACTGGCGCTTGGCGACGTTGCTCACGCCGAGGTGCGGGGTTCCTTCGTGGATTTATCGCTAGCGCAGAAACAC
>DASSSM010000236.1:0-2214 GCA_035708425.1 Pseudolabrys sp. | reverse complement strand
CGACGGCCGAAGAGGCCGTTAAGCAGCCAGCCGTCGAGGCCGCTGGTCCCAGTCGTCGCCGCGCGCGTGGCGGCGACCGGTTGCACCGGCGCGGGCGGTACCGGCCGCGGGCCGTTGCCGAATAATCCCGAGAAGAGACCGCCGCCGGACGCACCAGGCAGGCCTGCGACCGGCACCCCCTGATGGGCGCCGCGCATGAACCGGCTCCAGATCTCGACCGGTAAGCCGCCCCCGGTTACGTGCTTTGTTGACGTACCATCGTCGTTGCCGAGCCAGACGCCGGTCACGAGATGCGCGGTGTAGCCGATGAACCACGCGTCACGAAAATCCTGCGACGTTCCGGTCTTTCCGGCTGCGGTCCAACCGGGCAAGGTTGCCTTGTGCGCGGTGCCGATGGTGAGCGTCTCGGCCATCATTTGATTCATCATCGCCACGTATCGCGCGTCGATGATGCGGCCAAGCTGGCCTGCGTTTCGCGCGTAGAGCACTTTGCCATTGGCGGCGGTGATCCTTTGGATGACGTGCGGAACCAGCGCATAACCACCATTGGCAAACGTCGCATAGGCGCCGACAAGCTCGAGCATCGAGACCTCCGACGTGCCGAGCGCGATGGAAGCGTTGGGTTCGAGTTTCGAGGCGATGCCGAGACGATAGGCGGTACGGATGACCGCCATTGACGTGAATTCCAGCGTCAGGCGTACCGAAACCGTGTTGAGTGAAAGGGCGAGCCCTTTCGTCAGCGTTACCGGGCCGAAATATTCATGGCTGTAATTTTCCGGCTGCCAGCCTTTGACGTTGATCGGGCGGTCTTCACGCACGCTGTCGGGTGTCAGTCCGTGCTCGAGAGCGGTGAGATAGATGAATGGCTTGAAAGCTGAGCCGGGCTGCCGCTTGGCCGACACCGCACGGTTGAACTGGCTGTCGGCATAGTTGCGGCCGCCGACCAGCGCGCGGACCGAGCCATCCGGCGTCATCGCCACGAGCGCGCCTTGCGCAACGCCGTTCTTGTCGCCTTTCTGCGTGAGCTCATTAGCCAGCGATTTTTCTGCGCTTGCCTGCAGCCCCGCATCGATAGTGGTCTGCACGACGATATCTTCATCGACGTGGCCAAGCGTGTCGTTCAGCGCGTCCATGACCCAGTCTGCGACGTAGTTCACGGAGGCGGTGTTCGCTTGCGCGACGATGCGCGGCGGGCGCGCGAGTGCGGTACGTTCGGCGGCTACGGAGATGTACTTGAGCTCGGCCATGGCGGTGAGCACGACCTTTGCCCGTTTCTCCGCGCCGTCAAAGTTCCGGGTGGGAGCAAGCCGCGAGGGCGATTTCACCAGGCCTGCAAGGAGCGCCGCTTCGGCGACGGTGATGTGACGTGCAGATTTGCCAAAGTAGTGCTGCGAGGCCTGCTCGATGCCGTAGGCGCCGGACCCGAAGTAAACCCGGTTGAGATAAAGCTCGAGGATCTGCGTCTTGGAAAATTTACGCTCCAGCCAGATCGCCAGCAGCGCTTCCTGCAATTTGCGCGTAATGGTGCGTTCCTGAGTGAGGAACAGGTTTTTGGCGAGCTGTTGCGTGATTGTGGAGCCACCTTGCGCGACGCCGCGATGCAGGACGTTTGCGATCAGCGCCCGGCCGATGCCGTAAGGGTCGACACCGCTGTGATCGTAAAAGCGTCTATCCTCGATCGCTATAAACGCTTTCGGTACATAGCCTGGCATTTCCTTCAGAGGCAGCGGTGCGCCGGCTAGGTCGCCGCGGCGCGCAAGAGCATGACCTTGATAGTCGACGATCTGGATCGAGGGCGGCCGTTTAGGAATTTCCAGCGACTGAATCGGGGGCAGGTGCGCGCCGACCCAGGCGACGAAACCGGCACCGCCAATTGCAAGCCATAAACCTACGACCAGTGTCCAATATGCAAAGCGAGCGATGAGCACCCGCCTGCTGCGGGCTGGACGTTTTTTGCGCGCGCGCGGCTTGCGGCGCGCGGCCGCTGGCTTGCTCTCTGTCGATGGCCTGTCGGCGCTTGGCGCCGGGCGATCGGCGGCGGAAACGCGCAACTCCGGACTCTTGTCGAACACCGGTTCCCGGCGCGCGCCCGATTTTCCACGTTTCGACGCCATTAGGCGACCCGTTTCACGCCGGCGAATACAAAACGCCGGCCCCCGACATCACGCTAAGCGTGCCAATTTAAGGGGTCGTTAAGCGGAGATTTGGCCCACC
>DASSSM010000235.1:0-4526 GCA_035708425.1 Pseudolabrys sp. | reverse complement strand
GAAGACGGCTACAAGACCGCCTGGGATCGCATGGCGCTCAAGCATCCTGACGTGATGGCTGGCTCCACCAACAAGTATCAAAGCTGGGAGGTCTGCGATCCGGAGAAGTGGGTGCCGGACTGCTATGTCTGCGTGCGCGTCGATTCACGCGGCTGCGGCCGCTCGCCCGGTTATGTCGAGCATTGGTCGCCGCGCGAAACGAAGGACTTCCATGACTGCATCGAGTGGGCCGGAACGCAGCCGTGGTCGAACGGCAAGGTCGGCCTGAGTGGGATATCGTACTACGCCATCAACCAGTGGCAGGTCGCGAGCCTGCAGCCAAAGCATCTCGCGGCCATCTGCGTCTGGGAGGGCTTCGCCGATTTCTATCGTGAGCTCAGCCACAACGGCGGCATCTGCAATACCTTCGCGCAGAATTGGTACGACATGCAGGTCAAGACGGTGCAGTACGGCCTTGGCACCAAAGGTCACCGTAGCCGTATGAACGGCGATTGGGTGTCGGGACCGGAAACACTGAACGCGGAGCAGATGGGCGCGAACCGCTACGACCTGGGCAAGACCTATTTCGCGCGCCCTCTCGACGACGAATTCTACGCAGCCATGCGGCCGGACTGGTCCAAGGTGAAAGTCCCCATGCTGTCCGCAGCGAACTGGGGTGGCCAGCCGCTGCATCCGCGCGGCAACTTCGAGGGTTTTTACCGTTCGGCGTCGAAGCAGAAATGGCTCGAGGTGCACGGCATCGAGCATTGGACGCATTACTACACTGACTACGGAGTCGGCCTGCAGAAGAAGTTCTTCGGCTATTTCCTGAAAGGCGAGCGCAATGGCTGGGACAAGCAGCCGCGCGTGCAGCTCAATATCCGGCACCCGGACGAAAAGTTCGTTATCCGCCACGAAAAAGATTGGCCGCTGCCGGACACGCGCTGGACCAAATTCCATCTGGCCGCGGACGCGCAGAAGCTGGTGACAAAGGCTCCCGGCGGATCGGCAAAGGTAACCTTCGACGCGATGGGGGACGGCGTGACGTTCCTGACCGAGCCGATGAAAACGGAAACCGAGATCACCGGGCCCGTGGCCGCCAAGCTACACATTTCGTCATCGACGAGCGATGCAGATCTTTTCCTCGTGCTGCGCGTGTTCTCACCAGACATGAGGGAAGTGGTCTTCCAGGGCGCGCTCGACCCGCACACCGCGATCGGACAAGGCTGGCTGCGCGCATCGCACCGCAAGCTCGACACGAAGCTCACGCGGCCGTTCCGGCCCTATCACACCCATGACGAAAGGCAGCCGCTCACGCCCGGACAGGTCTATGAGCTCGACATCGAGATCATCCCGACCTGCATCGTGGTGCCGAAAGGCTATCGCATTGCGCTGACCATACGCGGCCGGGATTATGTGTATCCCGGCGGCTCCGGCGGCCGACTTTCGAACATGAAGAACGAGTTCACCGGCAACGGGCCTTTCCTGCATGACGACCCGCGCGATCGGCCGTTAGATATCTTCGGCGGCCGGACGACCTTGCATCTCGGCGGTGGTCGGGAAAACTTCGTCCTGCTGCCGATCATTCCGCCGCGCGGGTCCGTTCCGGCAAAAGCGAAAAGAAAGGCTTCCAGGCGAGCAACCCGGGCCGCGCGCAAGAAGCGGCGTTAGCAGATCCGCGAATCGACCAATCAACCGCTCGTCCCCGCGAAAGCGGGGACCCAGGGCAACAGATTGAAGGCACCGAGCACTCGGTCCTGGATTCCCGCTTACGCGGGAAGGAGAGGATGAACTGTCTCACAATGAATCGCCCCAATCGCTGCGCGAGGCGCGCTTGAACAATTCCCCGTCGCGGCGCGAGAACAATCGGTCGCCGGCCGACCCATCGGGACGGCACAGCTTCAGCGTGACACGGCCGCTGGCTTTTCGCGGACGGGCAATGACGCGCGCGCCAATCGCCGGTGCCGGCTTTCGCGACACCGCCACATAACTGAACTTCTCGTCCTCCCAGGGAACGTCGGCACCCTTGGCTTGCCGGTGCAGGCGCGAGCGGGCGACCCGCCGTGCGAAGTGACACCAGTCCGGGGGCTGCAACGGGCACTCCTTCGCGTGCGGGCAAGGTGCGATGACATGACCACCGGATTCGATCAGGTGGCGGCGCGCGGCGAGGATGCGCTGCCAGCCGGCGGGTGTCCCGGGCTCGATGATGACAAGCGTATCCGCGGTGAGCGGCCAAAGCCGCTCCACGAGCCGGTGTCGATCATCCGGCTCAAGCTCGTTCAGCACATAAGCCAGAGTGACCAGATCGCGTGGTTCGCCATCGATTTCGTCCACGGTAGCATCGGAAGTGCGCCAGGTCGCGTGCGGCTGCTGCATCTCAGCCGCGAGTTGCTCTCCGAACGCGCGGAAAACCGGATTTGGCTCGACCAGCAGTGCGTCGGCGAGCGCGGGCCAGCATTCAACCGCGGCCCACAGAGCAGTGCCTGGACCAGCGCCAACGTCGAGCGCAGTCTTCGGCACAAAATCCGGGCGCGCCTCAGCGACCGCGGCAAAGCTTGCGCGAACAGCCGCGTAAGTCGCCGGCAAACGAACTGCGAGGTAGGCGAGCGCATCCCGATCGCTCGCGACATGTGCCTTGCCGTCGCGCCGCTCCTCTCGGTAGCGCTTTGAAAGATCTGCTGCCGCTGCGGCAAGATCGGTAAGTGCCGCGCCGCTCAACGCGCGGTCGACGGCTCGGCGCAGAAGAGGCGGCAATTCCATCGATGACCTTCACGACAAGCTGAAGTGAATGGCGGTCCCAAGGAATATGAGCGGAACTTCGATTGCATTGGGCCGTTGTCATTCACAAATGGGAGGACAATTATGGGTCGAGGCATTCTTCTTTGGCTACTTGGAATTCCAATCCCGATCATCATTCTGCTCGCGTTGTTCTGGCACTGAGGCGGCAGACTGGAAGGCGGCTGCATGCTGCAGGTCGTTCCTTTTCCTTGGCCGGGCATAACGCTCGCTCGCTGCCGCATTTTGGTCGTGATCAACGCCCGCTCGATGCCAAATTCGAACGAACGCGATGTAAACTGCATTGGAGGCCGCCTCCCGGCGGCTTCTTGCTCCCGTAAACAGCTGAAAACCAATTGAGAGAACAGGGGTGGCGGTCCCGAGAGTTGTGGCACAGCACAACGATTTCAAGCACTTAAATTGTCAAACTTCTCTAGGCGCGACCATTGGCGCTAATGGCATTTTTCCGAATTGTAAAACCGGAAAATCGTAACGCGCGACGTCTGCACCATGTCCGCTTCACCCCCGAAAGCGGACATTTGCAGCGCACAAGCGCATGTCCGCTTTGGGCCAAAAGCGGACATTGTGCGGACAGAAGTAGCGGCGATTTCTCTTAAACGAGCGCTTAGAATTTGTAGTTTACAGCCGCCCTGACCACGTTGATCTTGTTATCCCAAGTCGTGGTCCAGAAAAAAGTCGGGTTACTGGTGTAAGCGTTGGTAAAACTAGTATCGTCGAGATCGTAGAAGAGATATTCGAGCCGCGCAGTCCAGTTGTTGGCGAAGGCATACTCAAAGCCGCCGCCGACGGTCCATCCGGAAATCGTATCGCTGAATGTCACCGGACTCAGGATGCTGGGGATATTTGGACCGGCAGTGCCCTCGACTCGGCCCCATGCGCCCCCACCGGTAACATAGATGAGCCAACGATCGGCCGCGTATCCGACGCGTCCCCGCACGCTAGCCAACCACGAAATGTCTCGCTTCGCAGTATGTGTGTAATTGCCCCCGAGAGGAATGCCACCAATGGTGATTGGCGCGACGGTCGTTTCGCGAATTCCAGTGCCAGAGATGTCGCCTTCGATGCCGATCACCCAGTTTGGGGTAAACTGAAAATTATAACCGATCTGGCCGCCGCCAATGAAACCGCTGGCATTCTGGTCAAATGAATTAGTTTCATAACCGGACGCCGATACAAACGCAGGACTGGGCGTCACGGCGACGGTAGGATCACTCCATCCCCAACCAGCATGAACGCCTACGTAGAAGCCAGTCCAATTGTAGATCGGCGCAGGAGCCGGAACGACTGGTGCCTTGACCGGCATGTCAGCCGCTGTCGCGATCTGGGTGAACGAAACTGCGGATGCGGCAGCAGCTACCGCGATCGACAAATAGCGCATTGGTCAGCCCCCCAAAAACCAAAATAAAATACCGACAGTCTTATTCGACGCACATAAGAGCTGCGCAGCATACCTGTAAATTTCGAGTTTGTGGCAATCTGGCCACATATCCGAGGCGCGCCAAACTAGGAGGGAATGTCCGCTTTGGGTCATTAGCGGACATGTGCGGTGCACCAACCCATGTCCGCTTTGCCCCCGAAAGCAGACATTGGCGCTGCACCAACCCATGTCTGCTGAGGGCCAAAATCTATCTTCGTGTGTGGCGCACATCACATTGAAGCGGGCCGACCGCGAGTAACCTGCCAATTATCAAGAGCGATGGATTCTCCACTAGTAAAGGAGGCTCTCATGCGCGTTCTACTTGGCATCTTCG
>DASSSM010000234.1:0-4768 GCA_035708425.1 Pseudolabrys sp. | reverse complement strand
AATCGGCCGCGGCGTTTTTGCGGGGACCAGCATGCCGTTCCAGTAGTTGAAGTCGGAGTCCTTGTAGCCGGCCTCCAGCGTGGTCGGCACATCAGGCAGGGTGGGCGAGCGTTTGGCCGAGCTGACGGCCAGGGGTACCAGCTGCTTGTTCTGGATGAAGGGGAGTCCGGACGAAATGCCGATGAAGATGTAGTCGACGCGGCCCGTCATCACTTCGGTGAGCGCTTCGGGGCCGCCGCGGAACGGCACATGGGTGACCTTGAGCCCGGCGCTGACGTTGAACCGCTCCGCCGCCCAGTGGGTGGCGCTGCCGACGCCCGCCGACGCAAAGCTGAGGCTGCCGCTCTTTGCCTTTGTTACCAACTCCTGCACGGTCTTGATATCCTTTGACGGCGCAACAAGCAGCACGTTTGGCACGTTGCCGAAGCTCGCCACCGCGGAGAAATCATTGGCCGCGTCATACGGCAGGTTCGGATAGGCCGCGGGCGCCCCCGAATGCGCAGCTGCGTTGATCAGAATGGTGTAGCCGTCGGGATCTGCCTTCGCGACCGCCGCCGATCCGAGGCTGCCGCCTGCGCCGCCACGATTTTCGACCACGATTGTCTGGCCGATCTGCTTCGACAGCGGGTCAAGCACGATGCGTCCGAGGATGTCGATGGTGCTGCCAGCCGAGAACGGCACGATGGCGCGGATCGGCCGCGCTGCCGGCCAGGCCGTTTGCGCGAGAGCGGAGCGACCGAGCACCGGCGCCGCCAATACGCCGACGGAAAGCTGCAGGAATTTGCGACGATCGTACGTGGTCATATTGTCCCCCCGATTATTCGCACTTCATTATCGTCCGGCCGAGGATGCCCGCGCAACAAGACTGTTGCGCTCGCCATTCGGCCTTGCCTAGGCTTTCACGGCCAGAATGGAGAAAGACCAATGCCAGACTTTAAGTGGGATCACGTTCACCTGCGCACACCCGATCCGGAAGCCACGGCCCAGTGGTTCGAGCGCATGTTCGGCGCTGAAATCATCCGCTCCACGCAGCAGGGAAAGCCGCGCGTGGACATCAAGCTCGGTGGCGCCATGATCTTCACAGCTCAGGTCAATTCCGGTGACGGGGTCAATCCGGCGCCAGTGACGCCCTATCAGGGCCTCGACCATTTCGGCCTTGCAGTTTCGGGCATCGACGCAATCGCAGCCGACCTCAGGAAAAAGGGCGTCGAGTTCACCAAGGAGCCGCATTCGCCCCGGCCCGGCATAAAGATCTGCTTTCTGCGCGGGCCACAGGGCATCTCGATCGAACTGCTCGACCGTGATCCGAAATATTCCTGACGCGGTGCGATGCCGCGCAACACTCGGGGGACGATATGAAAATTGGAATAGGCAGTCTTTTCGCCTTGATGATCGTTGCGTCGCCGGCCGCCGCACAGCAAAAAAGTCTGCGCGACCAGATCGTGGGAACCTGGAATTTCGTGGTCGCCGAAGTGGTAGCGCCCGACGGCAAAAAGTCGTTGCCCTTTGGCGAGACGCCGAAGGGCATCCTGATCTTCACCGCTGGCGGGCAATTCGCGCAGATTCACGTCGCCAGCGACGTGCCGAAGATTGCCAGCAATAACCGCTTGACCGGCACGCCCGAGGAATATTCGACGATCATGCGGCGGAGCATCTCGCTGTTCGGCACCTACAGCGTGGACGAGGAGAAGAAGACGGTGACGTACCATATCGTGTCGAGCACTTACCCCAACTTTGCCGGCGAAGCGCAGGTGCGCACGATCGACAAGCTGACGGCCGACGAGTTCGTCAACACCAATCCGAACGTGGCGGGCGGCAGGGGCCGGGCCAGTAATTTCTATAAACGAGCCATGTAAGGCGTCCCGGTTGGATCAGCGGAACAAAGCGTCGCGGGAAAAATCGAGGAATAGGTTGCCCTTCGCCCGCCGCCACGCCTAAATGGCGCGGGGCTCCGCGGCGGAGGGGAACATTGGGAATGCGTGCGTTTGGACTGGCGGTGGTTGCCGCGACAATATTCGGGGCAACCGCAGTGGCTGCGGATGGGCGCTTCGAACGCAGCCTGAAAATGCTGGCTCCCGAAGAGCGCCTTGAGCAGCTCTGCGATTACACCGCGATGACGCGCATCCGCACCGAGGCGAAGCAATATCGCCCGGACCGCGCTGTGGCCAATGCGACGGCCGAGCCGAAAGCCTCCGGCAATACGCTCGAAGTGAGTGGCGGCGCGTTCCGCAGCCGCAAGAAATGGTACGCGCTGTCCTATCGCTGCACGTCGACGCCCGACCGCATGAGCGTGGTGGCATTCCATTTTACGATCGGCGAGCCGATCCCGGAATCGAAGTGGACCTCTTACGGTCTCTGGGACTGACCGAAGCAGCACCCTTAATGATGCTGCACAACCACCTTTGTGCCGAGCGGCACGCGATCGTAGAGATCCGCCACGTCATCATTGACCAGCCGGAAGCAGCCCGACGACACCGCTTGGCCGATGGTTTGCGGCGCATTGGTGCCGTGGATGCGATAGACCGTTGCACCGAGATTCATCGCGCGTGCGCCTAACGGATTGCCCGGGCCGCCGGCCATCCAGCGTGGAAGATACGGCTGCCGCTGGATCATTTCCGGCGGCGGCACCCAGTCCGGCCATTCACGCTTGAGCGTGATCTTCTGGATGCCACCCCACTGGAATCCGTCGCGGCCAACTCCGATGCCGTAACGCAGCGCAGTGCCATTTCCCATGATGAGATAAAGGTAACGGTCGGCGGTGTTGACGATGATCGTGCCGGCTGGCTGTTCGGTGCGGTAGAGCACCGACTTGCGGCGAAACTCTGGGGACAGCTCGGCTACGCGTGCGCTGTCATCGACGCCCGGGTCGACGTCCCGCATGGTTTCTACCGACGATGGAAGAAGCGTCTGCGAATAGGCCGGCATAGCCGGCACCAGCAAGATCGCGAGCGCGAGAACCCGCAGCTGAAGCATTTCAATTCCCCCGAATATTGCGCGCGCGGCGCGTCAGATCCTGTCCTTGATTTGTGTCTGTGGGCGATCGGAGCCGCGTGCGGTCTCTGTGTGCCAGCGGCCCTTTTCGTCTTCGTATTCGATGGTCTCCGTATGGCCCGGAACGGTCTGCTCCGCAGCGGCCCGCCGTGCTGCGGCGAGTGCCGCCGCATGCGACGGATAGGGCTCCGAAAACACGCCGTCGACTTTGTAGGCCCAGCCGCCGTCGTGCTCGACGATCTCGTAAGTGACTTCCACCATGGACGCGACCCTCTGGATACGCGGAACGTCTGTTAAACTAAGGTAGCGCCATAGGGTTGGTTGCGCCAGTCACATCCCGTATGGGCTGCAATAATTACCGCCATGCCAGCTATGCAAGCCGCGTAACAGCCGTCAGAAATCGAATTCGAGGCCAAAGCGGCGCTTGAATGCGGCGCGATCGCGCGGCAGGGCTGCGTTGAGAATGGCGCGCGCGGAATAGTTGCCCCTCATGACGCCGGCGTCCACGTACATCCAGTCGACAATGTCACGTTTGCCGAAGGCGATGGTGTCGCCCTTTTTCGGGCCGGCAAGCGTGAGTGGTGTGTTGCCGATCTGCCCGATGAACCGGTCTCCGACGTACGCGAACGGATAAATCCAGAAGAATTCCGGACCGCCATCACCGAGCAGCGCGATCTTGACCGCGAACCGCTCCATGGCCGGCCCCGGATGCCGGGCGAGCGCAAGGAAGCCGGGCAGGGATTCACGCGCGCTCTGCATTGCCGCTGACATGATGGGGTCGTTGAGTGCGAGATAATAAAGAGCGCCTTTGTGGGCCTTCGCTGTATCCGGCTCCGGCGAGGACGCCGTGAGACCGGCTTCGCGCGCGGCACTGAGAATTTCCGCAAAGCCTTTGGCGGTTTTCTTCGATGCATCTTTCGATGGCATGGCGCGGCCTTTCCGCCGGCGCCGCGGGTACGCGCGCCGGTCCGGTCATGGGTCGCGCCAGACAACGAAAAGGTTCAAAGCGTTCGGGAGCAGCGAGGGCGAGTACGCGCGCACCGCCGCTATTGGCGGCGGTAGCGCTTCAGGTGGTCGATATAGTCTTCGATTTCCGGCGGCAGGTGGCGCAAGCCTCGCTGCGCAGCCGAAGACAGCACCGGCCGCCATTGCGAGTTTTTCAGGAAGGTGGGCTCCTGGCCCGGCGGAATGGTCCGGTCGAAAACGACGACGAGCATGATGGCGAGCAGAGCGATGCGGAGCGCCCCAAGCGCCGCGCCGGCAACGCGATCGGGAACGCTGATATTGGGGCCAACCATTTCGTTGAGAGCCAATCTCAGCAATGCGCTGAGCACGGCGCCCGCAGCCACGAAGATTGCCACGATCACGATCCACGTCTGTATCGTCGGCATTTTCAGATAGGTCGTGAGCAACGGCATGACACGCGGCGCCGCAACCACTGCGACGCCCATCCCGGCGATATATCCGAAGATCGTTGCAAGGCTGCGCAGCAGCCCGGTCATGAAGCCCATGACGACGGCGACGAACAGGCAGACGTAGATCGCGAGGTCGAACCAGTTGCTCGAGAAAAAAGAGGTCATTGCGATTTGTCCGGGCGGGACTAGGCTGCGGACGTCTGAAGATCTGAAAGAATCGGTTCAAGGAGACGGTACATGGCGTTCACGGTCACGAGCAACAGCTTCAAGGACGGCGATTACCTTCCAAAAGATTTCATCTTGTCCGCCGATTTCGGCTTCGGCTGCGCCGGCGGCAACAAGTCGCCGCATCTCAAATGGTC
>DASSSM010000233.1:0-8672 GCA_035708425.1 Pseudolabrys sp. | reverse complement strand
AAAAGTACGGAAACACAACCAACGCCACCATCCCGCTCTGCTTGTGGGACTACGAGCCGAAACTCAAGCGCGGCGACCGGATAGTGCTGGCGGCGTTCGGTGGCGGATTCACATGGGCCGGCGTTTACGTGCAGTGGGCCTATAATGGAGCGACCGCTCCAAAGCTCAACGGCAAGAGCAACGGCAAGGCAAGCTAGGACAGATTATTTCCGGCGCGAGATCGGGCTGTAATCGCGGCGCGTAGCGCCCGTATACAGCTGGCGCGGGCGGCCGATCTTCTGCTTAGGATCCTCGATCATTTCCTTCCACTGCGCGATCCAGCCGACCGTGCGCGCCACCGCAAACAGCACGGTGAACATCGTGGTCGGGAAGCCCATCGCTTTGAGCGTGATGCCCGAGTAAAAATCGATATTGGGGTAGAGCTTCTTCTCGATGAAGTAGTCGTCTTTCAGCGCGATCTTCTCAAGCTCCATGGCGACGTCGAGCAGCGGATCGTCCTTGATGCCAAGCTCCGCCAGCACTTCGTGGCAGGTCTTCTGCATGATCTTGGCGCGCGGATCGTAGTTCTTGTATACGCGATGACCGAAGCCCATCAGCCGATAGGGATCGTTCTTGTCTTTTGCGCGTTTGACATATTCGGGAATGCGGTCAACTGAACCGATTTCGCGCAACATGTTGAGCGCGGCTTCATTGGCGCCGCCGTGCGCGGGCCCCCACAGACAGGCGCATCCGGCCGCGATGCAGGCAAACGGATTGGCGCCGGACGATCCGGCAAGGCGGACCGTTGAGGTCGAGGCATTCTGCTCGTGATCGGCATGCAGAATGAAGATGCGGTCCATTGCGCGCGCCAGCACCGGGTTAGCCTTGTATTCCTCGGTCGGCACAGCAAAGCACATACGAAGGAAGTTCGAAGCGTAGTCGAGATCATTCTTCGGATAGACGAACGGCTGACCGATTGAATATTTGTATGCCATTGCCGCAAGCGTCGGCACTTTCGCGATCATACGCACGGAGGCAACCATGCGCTGATGCGGGTCGGAGATGTCGGTCGAGTCGTGATAGAATGCAGACAGCGCACCGACGCAGCCAGTCATGACCGCCATCGGATGTGCGTCGCGGCGGAAGCCCTGGAAGAAGCGGCTCATCTGCTCGTGGACCATCGTGTGGCGGCTTACGCGATAGTCGAAATCGGCTTTCTGGGCGGGCGTCGGCAATTCGCCGTAGAGCAAGAGATAGCAAGTCTCCAGAAAGTCACCGTGCTCGGCGAGCTGCTCGATGGGGTAACCGCGGTAAAGCAGAATGCCCTCGTCGCCGTCGATGTAGGTGATCTTGGATTCGCAGCTTGCCGTCGAGGTGAACCCGGGGTCGTAGGTGAACATCCCGCTCTGACCGTAGAGCTTCGAGATGTCGACGACCTCGGGGCCGATCGTGCCTGGCAATACCGGCATGTCCCAATTGTTATTGCCGACCGTCAGGGTGCCGGTCTTGTTTTTGGCGCTGGTCTTGGCGTCCATTGGTCGAGTCCTCGAATTGGCCGCAAGCTTTGTGGGTATCCCATCCAAATGTGCACTGCAAGATAGCCCAATGTTGGCTACATGCCGGGCATATAGGGTTTAGCCGCCTTTTTGCCCGGTATGAAAAACTATGAGGCGGCCTGGTCTCGCAGACGGGCAAGACTTTCATCGCGGCCGAGAACCGCAAGCACGTCGAATATCGGCGGAGACGTCGTGCGCCCGGTAAGCGCGGCGCGCAGCGGCTGTGCAATCGCGCCGAGCTTGAGCCCCGCGCGCTCGGCATAGGGCCTCACAACGGCCTCGGCAGAGCTCGCGTTCCATTCCGAAACGGCTTCCAGCTCTGGCAGGAGGGCCTTGATCAGCGTCTTTGCCTCATCGGTCAGCAGGGCTTTCGCCTGGTCATTGATATCGATAGGCCGGTTGGCCCAAAGGAACCGCGAGGCGTCGAATAATTCGACCAAAGTTTTAGCGCGCTCCTTCATGGCGGGCATGGCAGCCAGAAACTTTCCGCGTAGCGCAGGTGTCATCTTGCTAGCGAGTTCTTGGCCACCGGCAATATGCGGCAAAAGTTGTTCGAGCGTGGCCATAAGAGACGCGTCGTCGGTCGACCGAATGTAGTGGCCATTGAGGCTTTCGAGCTTCGTGAAGTCGAAACGTGCCGGCGACCGCCCAATCTGCGCAAGATCGAATGCAGCGATCATCTCCTCCGTCGTGAAAATTTCCTGGTCGCCATGCGCCCAGCCGAGCCGCACAAGGTAGTTCCGCATTGCCGCCGGCAGATAACCCATGGCCCGATAGGCATCGATGCCGAGCGCGCCGTGTCGTTTCGACAGCTTTGAGCCATCCGGTCCATGGATTAGAGGGATGTGCGCCATCACCGGCACCTTCCATCCGAGGGCCTGGTAGATTTGAGTCTGCCGCGCCGCATTGTTGAGGTGATCGTCACCGCGGATGATGTGGGTAATACCCATGTCATGATCGTCGACTACGACTGCGAGCATATAGGTCGGGGTGCCGTCCGAACGCAGCAGGACAAAGTCGTCGAGATTTTCGTTCTGCCAGACCACGCGACCTTGAACCTGGTCTTCGACCACCGTCTCTCCTGTCAACGGTGCTTTGATGCGGATCACCGGATTGACGCCGGCCGGCACGTCTTTCGGGTCGCGATCGCGGCAACGTCCATCGTAGAGACGTGTACGGCCTTCAGCTCGCGCCTTCTCGCGCATCGCAGTAAGCTCGTCCTGGCTGCAATAGCAGCGATAGCCGTGGCCCGAGGCCAGCAGTTGCTCAGCCACCTGGCGATGGCGCGCGGCACGCGAAAACTGGAAGACGATTTCCCCGTCCCAGTTAAGCCCGAGCCAGGTCAATCCGTCGATAATGGCGTTTATCGCCGCCGCCGTGGACCTTTCTCGGTCGGTATCCTCGATCCGCAGAAGCATCTTGCCGCCATGCCGGCGGGCGTACAGCCAGTTGAACAAGGCCGTGCGGCCGCCACCGATGTGAAGAAAACCGGTCGGCGAGGGGGCAAAACGGGTGACGACGGGCTCGCTCATTTCGAGCCGTGTATCACAGTTGACGGAAAGAATGTCAGCGCGATTGACATTGAGGTGAGCGCCACGTCATACGGGCCGCGGGACACGGCTCAAGTGATGTTTGAGGAAGCATGGCAACCGATGCAAAGGCAAGAGGCGAGGCGGGCGCGATCGAAGTGGGCCGCGATTTCATCCGCGATATCGTCAAGGGTGATCTCGATGTCGGCCGCGTCAAGCAGGTCATTACCCGCTTTCCGCCGGAACCAAATGGGTATCTCCACATCGGGCATGCCAAGTCGATTTGCCTGAATTTTGGCGTAGCCGAGGAATTTGGCGGCCGCTGTCACCTGCGGTTCGATGACACGAATCCAACCAAGGAAGAGCAGGAATATATCGATGCGATAGAGCGCGATGTCCGATGGCTCGGTTTCGACTGGGGAAAGCACCTCTACCATGCCTCCGACTACTTTGAGCAGCTTTACGCCTGGGCCGAGGATTTGATCGGGGCCGGCAAGGCTTATGTCGACGACCAGACCCCGGAGCAGATGCGGCTCAACCGCGGCACCCTGACCGAACCGGGAAAAAACAGCCCATTCCGGGATCGCAGCGTCGAGGAGAACCTGGATCTGTTCCGCCGCATGCGAACAGGCGAATTTCCAAACGGTGCAAGAGTTCTGCGTGCCAAGATCGACATGGCGTCGGGCAATATCAATCTCCGCGACCCAGTGCTCTATCGAATTCTTCACGCGCCGCATCCGCGCACGGGAACGGCGTGGAAGATCTATCCAAGCTACGACTTTGCGCATGGTCAGTCCGACGCCATCGAGAACATCACCCACTCGATTTGCACGCTGGAATTCGAGGACCATCGTCCGCTTTACGATTGGTTCATTGCAAACCTCAAGGTGCCTTCGAGACCGCATCAGTATGAATTCGCGCGGCTCAACCTGACGTACACGGTACTGTCAAAGCGCGTCCTCACCGAGTTGGTGCGTGACGGTCACGTCAACGGCTGGGACGATCCGCGGATGCCGACTCTTGCGGGGTTACGTCGCCGTGGCGTTCCGCCCGAGGCAATTCGTGATTTCATCAAACGGATCGGCGTGGCCAAGGCGAACAGCGTCGTTGACATGGGCATGTTCGATTTTGCGGTTCGCGAGGTTCTCAATAGGAACGCAATGCGCCGGATGGCGGTCTCGAAGCCTCTGAAAGTCGTCATTGAAAATTACCCGGAAGGGAAGGTGGAGGAGCTGGAGGCGTCCAATCATCCCGACGATCCCGGCGCCGGTGCTCGAAGAATAAAATTCGGCCGCGAGCTTTTTATCGAGCAGGATGATTTCATGGAAAATCCGCCGAAAAAATTCTTCCGCCTCTCTCCGGGCACCGAGGTGCGATTGCGCTACGCCTATTTCATCACATGCCGTGAAACGGTGAAAAATGCGAAGGGTGAGGTGACGGAATTGCGCTGCACCTATGATCCGGCAACGCGGGGAGGCAACGCTCCGGATGGGCGCAAGGTCAAGGCAACCATCCATTGGGTGTCGGCAGAGCACTCTGTGCCGGCGGAACTGCGACTTTACAATCCGTTGTTCACGCGGCCTGATCCAAAAGGCGGAGAAAATTTCGCAGCCGATCTCAATCCGAACTCGCTTGAGGTTCTGTCGAACGCACGTGTCGAGCCGGCGCTGGCCGAGAGCAACTCTCCTGAACCCGTCCAGTTCGAGCGACAGGGTTATTTTTGTCCCGATCCGGACTCGAAGCTCGGGTGGCCGGTTTTTAATCGCACCGTTGGATTGCGTGACACCTACGCCAAGGAAGTCGGGAAATAGCACGGGAGCGCGCCGCTTTCGGAATGCGAAGCGGCCAGTTTTCGTTCGTACGGACGAGGCCGACAGCAACGCCGTTTAATCCGGAGATGCCGCAACGCCGTTTAATCCGGAGATGCCGCTCGTCCGCTACCGCGCCGACGTGCATGAAATCCCCATCCAGCCGTTTCGCTGCTGACCACAACCTATGATTGTTCTACTATAAACCAGGTTGCAGTGCTGGCGTCGGGGAGGCGCATGGGGCCTTGGCCCGGGGAAACAATCCACATGGACGCGCACAGGGTGGCGCCAGGGCCTGGGCGCCGGCGTTTGACGGAACGCGACGGCCAGCGGGTCTGTCGCTGCCGGACGGCGTTGCCGGAACGGCGGGCCGGCTGCGCGACCTGCTGTCGCAATGGCTGCTGGCGGAGCTGGCGCCCGGGCGATTGGTTCCTTGGATGCCGATTGCGTTCGGCGCCGGCATCGCATGTTATTTCGCCGCGGATCGCGAGCCGCACGTGTGGGCCGTTCTACCGCTCGCGATCGGCGCGGTGGTGGTTGCCTTTATGGCGCGCCGGCGTCCGTTCGGATTTCCGCTCGCCGTTGGCATCGCCGGTGTATTTGCGGGACTTGCCATTGCAACACTGCAGACCGCGCGTATTGCTCATCCGATCCTGCTGAGCCCGATCGCAAGCGCCGCGCTTTCTGGGTTTGTGGAGGTTCGCGAAGAGCGAGAGCGAAGCGACCGCATCGTGATCCGCGTTGAGCGGTTCGATGCGCTTGGTGCATCGTCGGTACCCCGCCGGGTGCGCGTCGCGGTGCGCAAGGGCAGCGCTCCGCCTGTCGGCAGTTTTGTTGAGCTCAAGGCACACCTGTCACCGCCCATGCAGCCGCTCCGGCCCGGCGGCTACGACTTTGCTCGCGATATGTATTTTCAGAAAATCGGCGCCTCCGGCTACGCGCTCGGAGCCATCAGGACCAAGCCGGCACCGGGGGCCGCAGGGCTCTGGTTGAGATACGCGACCATCGTCGACGGAATACGCGAGACGATCGACGATCGGATCCGTGCGGCGCTGCCCGGAGATAGAGGATCCATCGCCTCCGCGCTGATCACGGGCAAACGCGATGCGATATCGGCGCCGATCAATGATGCTATGTACGCGTCGAGCCTTGCACACGTGTTGTCGATCTCCGGCTATCACATGGCGGTTGTCTCAGGGATCGTTTTTTTCGTGATCCGCGCAGTTTTGGCATTGATCCCTTCGCTCGCTCATCGAAAGCCGATCAAGAAGTGGGCTGCATCGGGAGCGCTCCTAGCGGCGACCTTTTATCTGTTGCTCTCGGGCGCGGAGGTGGCGACCCAGCGCTCCTACATCATGATCGCGATTGTACTCGTCGGCGTTATGCTCGATCGTCCGACACTGACCTTCCGCACGATCGCGGTGGCGGCGATCGTCGTTTTGCTACTGGCGCCACAGGCCATCGTGCACCCTGGTTTTCAGATGTCGTTCGCGGCGACACTTGCCCTCATCGCCGCATACCAGAACGGCCTTCCATGGAGGCCAGACCATGACAGCCAGCTCGGCACGCGTATGGCTCTATGGGGCGTCCGCGAGGTGGCAAGCTTGATCCTCGCTTCGCTGGTGGCTGGCCTCGCGACGACGCCCTACGCTGCGTACCATTTTCACCGGCTCGCGCCTTATGGCGTGCTGGCCAACCTGCTCGCCATGCCCGTGGTTTCGGCAGTGGTCATGCCGGTGGGGATTCTCGGCGTGCTGAGCATGCCCTTCGGCTTCGACGCAGCGTTCTGGCAAATGATGGGACAGGGGATCGATTGGATGAATGCAGTTGCCCTGTGGGTGGCATCGCTTCCGGGTGCCGTCGGACGCATGCCGGCCTTTGGAATCGGTCCACTCCTTTTGGGGACCGCAGGGCTACTGTTCATTTGCCTCTTACGCACGCCGTTGCGTTGGAGCGGCGCTCTCGTTGCCACAGGCGCGATCGCCTGGGCCCTGGCGACTCCCCAGCCTGACATTCTGGTGGCCGGCGACGGACAAACGGCGGCATTTCGCGGCAAAGATGGCCGCCTCGCTGTCCTGCGCGCCGGGCGCGACACCTTTGCCATCAAGGAATGGTTGGCCGCCGACGCCGATGCGCGAACGCCTAAGGATGGGAGTCTGGGCAACGGCGTCACCTGCGATGCGGTCGGATGCATCGGCAGGCTCGGCGACAATCGCTTGATATCGATGGCTATGGGAATCGAGGCATTTGCCGAGGACTGTACGCGAGCGGCAGTGGTGATCTCTGGTCGTGAGTCGCCCGCTGACTGCAATGCGATGCTGGTTGATCGCACGATCTGGCAATCCTACGGCACGGTCGCGCTCCGCTGGACAGGCGACCGTTTTATGCAGACGGTCGCGCTTCCGCGTAGCCAGGACCGGCCATGGACGCATCGTGCGAGAGCCATTTCCGAAAATGCCGAGCCCATGCGTCGTCAGCCGCCGCGGGGCGGTGACCCGCATCTAGATGATCTTACCTCGGACGATTAGTAGCGCCGGAAAAGCCCTACGAGCTTGCCCTGAATACGCACGCGGTTCGGCGGCAGAATCCGGACCTCGTAGGCGGTATTGGCCGGCTCGAGTGCAATCGATGCGCCACGGCGGCGAAAGCGCTTGAGCGTCGCCTCCTCGTCGTCGATGAGAGCGACGACGATGTCGCCCGTATCGGCGGCTTCGGACTTGCGGATCAGCGCAATGTCACCGTCGAGAATGCCCGCTTCGATCATGCTGTCGCCGCGCACTTCAAGCGCGAAATGCTCGCCGGCCGACAACAAATCCGGTGGCATGTTGATGATATGGCTGCGGGTCTGGATCGCTTCGATGGGCGTGCCGGCGGCGATGCGGCCCATGACCGGCACGGCGACTGGCCGGCCGCCATCGTCCTCGGACGTCGTGCGCACGCGGCCAAGATCACCCTCGATGACGCTCGGCGTGAAGCCGCGCGAGCGGGCAGAGCCAAGGCCGTGGCCGACCGAATCCGGCAGTTTGATAACCTCAATCGCGCGAGCCCGATTCGGCAGCCTCCTGATGAAGCCGCGCTCTTCCAAGGCCGTAATAAGCCGGTGAATGCCGGATTTTGACCGCAGGTCGAGGGCGTCCTTCATCTCGTCGAAAGAGGGGGGCACGCCGGCTTCGGTGAGCCGCTCGTGGATGAAACGCAGGAGTTCGAACTGCTTGCGGGTCAGCATCTGTCTCTCCCGTCAGGCCGAACCCCGTATAGGGCCCGAGCCAGAAACAAATCATGAACGGACACTCGATGTTCGATATGTGTTCCGCAACTGTTTAATTTGGAGTGAAAAACTCGAAAGGCCGCTAAAGGCCTAGCTTGAGGATGACGCAGTCCGAACCGGCCACGGCCGCGGGCGAGTTCGCCTCCCGAATCACCAGGCAGTCGGCTCTGGCGAGAGGGGCCATCAGGGAACTGTCCTGGGACGGCAGCGGGGTTGCCACCAGACCATCCGGACCGTCCGCCAAGGTGGCCCGCAGGTAGTCGGCCCGCTCATCATTGGCCGGGAGATTGGCCCCAAGGCGCGCCCGCACGGGCCGCGGCTCGACGTCACTACGGCCGGAAAGGCGCCTGATCAGGGGCACCAGAAACAGGAAAGCGCAGACGTAGGACGAGACGGGATTTCCCGGAACGCCCAGAACCTGCATCGTGCCCAGCCGGCCGTGCATCATCGGACGGCCCGGACGCAGCGCGACGCGCCAGAACGAGAGGTCGAGACCCTCGGCAGCGAGCGCCCGCTGCACGAGGTCATGCTC
>DASSSM010000232.1:0-3015 GCA_035708425.1 Pseudolabrys sp. | reverse complement strand
GTTGCGGAATACGGTTGCCGAAATTCGCAAGCGGCAGACGCTCGAACACGACATAGGCAAGGCCACGATAGGCTGGCACGTCCCCGTCCTTGGCGACAATCAGCGGATCGGGCGCCTGCGTCTCGTCGCCCATATAAGTGCGCATGGACAGGCCCGTGAGATCGAGCGGCTTGCCGTCGGCCCAGATGCGCAGCACGGCGCCGATCGGCCCTTGGCAAAGACCGACCGCAAAATTGGAATAGTAGGAATATGTCGTTGTGTTCGTGGTGACGGCCGGGCTTCCGCCCATGCCTTTCCCGCCGCCGCCCGCTGTCTGCGACGCTGTGCTGACCACCTCCTCGAGATTGGTCGCCCATATAACCTGTCCCGGAAGGCGCGCCCGGCCATACACGCGCGGGATCGGCGCACCCTCGGTGGACGCCATCACCGCAAGATCGGCGAGGCGCGGGCCTTCCTGTGCGATCTCCTGCCGGCTTCCGAACAAGGCACGATCGATCGCATTGCCGGCAAGCGCGCCAATGAGGCGGCCTGCAATGGCGCCGGTCGGCCCAAACACCGCCTTGCCTGCGGCAGCGCCGGCCACTGAAAGAACGAGCGCAGCCATCAGCCGGTCACTCCAGGAAATTGAAACGCGAATGCAAGCCGCCGACGCCACCAAGGTGCGATGGTAACTTCCGCAACGGCCGCGCCATCGTGCGCATGCACCATCATGCCGGGCGCCGTGACGACCGCGGCATGCTTGGCCGGCAAATGCGCGCGCCAGCGGAACAGCAGCACGTCGCCGGACGTGAAGCCATCGAGCGAGATTGCAATGAGATGCCGTGCGGCCGCGTCGGCGAGCGATTCCTCGCACGTCGCCTCCGCCCAGTCCGGCGCGTAAGGCGGCGCTTCTTCCGGCTCGTCGCCAATTACCGCGCGCCAAACGCCACGCACGAGGCCGAGGCAATCGCAACCCACACCTCGCAGCGAGGCCTGATGACGATAGGGCGTGCCAATCCAGCGCCGCGTTTCCGCGACGATGTCGTTTCGGTGGATGATCATGGTTAGCTTTGGCGGCTTGCGCCGTTGTGGCCGGGCTCGCCCGGCAGCGGGTGCGCGATGACGAAGTCGTTGCCGGGGATGTGTGGGAATCCGCGGAAATTCACGGCGTTGTTGAAGCGAGCGCGGCAGGTGTCAAACCGCTTGTCGCAACCGGCCGTCACAATGAAACTGTCTCCTGCCCCGATTGGCTCCGGCATCGCCTGCCACAATGTCAGCCGGACGACAGCGCCTTTGCGATGGCTTTTCACCTCAACGCTCAGGCTACTGTTTGCCCCGCTGGTGAACGTCAGTCTCCCGGCGGTGAACCAGCCGTCTTCGAAACTGTCGAGTCCGCCCGCGGTGAAGACCGCTATCGCCTCGGGCGAAATGACGGCGCCGGCGCCCCGGAAAGCCGGGTTCGTGAGATCGATCTTGCAGCGGCCGTCGCCGAGATCGGCAGAACATGTCGCGGTATAGAGCCGGCCGCTTTCCTGCGCGAGCCGCTCGCTCAATCCTCGCACTTCCGCGGTGAAGGCCTGGCCTTCGCGCCTCACCTCGCCAAACGTTCCTTTTGCAAGCAACACGCGCAGCGCGGGTTCGCTCCAGTCGACAAGCCAGATCTCGATCGTGGCGGCATCGTACCGGCCAGCGGCGAGATCGGCCTCGTTGAGCGAGTCGCCGGCGAGCGCACCCGATAGCTCTGACGAATCGACGGCAAGCCCGAGCTTTTGCGTCACCTCGCTGCCGGTCAGGCCGCTGCCGGCACGACAGATGACGGCGCCGAGCACGATATCTTCGTCATGGTCGGTGAACCCTTGCGTGACCTCGTCGGCGCGCTTGATCACCCAGCAGCGGCAAAGCATGGTCACGCCGGAGTCGAGCCTCGTCTGCAGCGCGGGTGGGATTGTGCGCATTTGGACTCCTTAAAGCGCCGTCCTGAAACGGCTCCTGGAAAATAAATGGCGGGTGGTGTGAGACTAATGTCGGTTTGGCAAAGACCGCACAAGACCGCTTTGGTTTTACTTCGACAGGCTTTTGCGGGTCGCTTCCAGGCACAGCTTTGCGCTGGCTTCCATTCTGGACTGCATGGCCGTCCGATATTTTTCCTCGCTGCCGGTGGCCTCGAGAGTCTTGACCTCATCATTTGAGACCTTGTCCGCCATGCCGGTCGCATTGCATTTGCAGTAGTCATAGAGCGCTGAAACGGGAACTCCCTTGTTGGTGGGCGTATCCAGCTGGGTCTTGAGGCAGCTGCGCGTGGCCGCTTCGACGAATGTCGTGCGCACTTCGCCAGTTAAGCCTTGATCGCTCCAGGCAAATTGGACGCTTGCCGAAAAAATTGCGATTGCAGCAGGCGCAGTCCACTTCGCAATGTTGCGCACGTTGCTTCTCCAATGTTTTATGGGAGGGTATGTAGCACGGCGGACGGAAGGCAAAAATGCCTTCCACGATGGCGTTAAGGCCTGATCTCCACCAAAGGAATTTTGGGGATCGCGCCCGCGGCAAAGGCCGAATGATCGACTTCCAGATAGTCGGTATCGAAACGTACCGGCACGTCGAAAAGAAAACCGGCTGTGATAGCGGCATCCGGCGGCGGGACATGGCCCGGAAGAAACGTCACAACGCCTGTCGCCGCGTCCACGGTGAATTGTATCCCCTCGTCCGCTTCTGTTTCCGCAACTGCAATGCGAATGCTTCCCGGCACCGGCTTCGCGATCGGGCGCCGGTAGGGTGAGTAAAGCGCGCCATAGGTCTTGCAGAGCTGGAACGTCGCCGTTACGCCATCACCGATTCCGATAATCTGATCCGTCGGCATTATTGATACGCCCGGTGCGGCAGAGGAATGGTCGAGCCGGTCGCGCCAGCGAAAGCCGTGCAGCCGGCCGCGCCGTTCCTCGAAGAAGGCAACCACCGCGGACAGCGCCTCGAACGTCTTGACGCCGTACCCGGCATCATAGCGGCGGCGCGAATGCGCCCAGCGCGCGTTGCGTTCCT
>DASSSM010000231.1:0-2282 GCA_035708425.1 Pseudolabrys sp. | reverse complement strand
CAGCGGCGTAAAACGCATCGCAATTTTCACCCAGTCATTGCTCCGGAATACGCGATCGACTCAGTCCTGCGAATGAACGATCCAAAATCCGAAAAATCGCGGAGACAAAGTTCGCGTGCGTCGACACCACCAGAGTAGGCGCGATACCAGCCCATCGTCCGCTTGACGGCCTCGATCAGCGTCCAGCGTTGCGAGACGCCGAGCACGCTTTCGGACTTCCCGGAATCGAGGACAAGCCATCCCGATTCATGCGGGCCTTCGCTGCCGTCGCCGTAGTCGACCGTGCCCTCGCCGTAGGCTGCGGATGCAAGCTCGACCAGATCGCGCACCTTGACCGCATCGCCGACCACCGGCCCGAAATTGTAGGCACCGGCGAGCGACGGCCGTTCCCACAGCCGCTGCGCCAGTAAGACATAACCCGACACCGGCTCGAGCACATGCTGCCACGGCCGGACCGCATCCGGCCGGCGGACCCGCAGCGCCCTGCCTGCCTGCCAGGCGCGCACGGCATCGGGAATGAGACGGTCCTCGGACCAGTTGCCGCCGCCGATCACATTGCCGGCGCGCGCGCTTGCGACCGCGACCGGCTGCTCCGCGAGATACGACTGACGATAGCTTTCGATGACCATTTCGCTTGCGGCCTTGCTCGCGCTGTACGGGTCGTGGCCACCCAGCGGATCGTCCTCGCGATGCGAGCCCGGCACTTCCGCAGTGCGATAGACCTTGTCGGTTGTCACCATCACAGCGACCCGCACATCGCCGAGCCCGCGCAGCGCTTCCAGCACATGCGCCGTGCCCATCACGTTGGTTTCGAGCGTGGTCAGCGGATCGCGATAGCTTTCGCGCACCAGCGGCTGCGCCGCGAGATGAAAAACGATCTCGGGCCGTGCCGCGCGGATAAGGCCGGCGAGACCCGCAGCATCGCGAATATCGAAGAAGTGGCTTCTGCAAAGGTCTCCGATTTTGGCGTCAGCAAAGAGATTGGGTGTCGTCAGCGGCGGCAGGCTGATGCCGGTCACCTTTGCGCCGAGCCGGTGCAGCGCGAGCGTGAGCCATGACCCTTTGAAACCGCTGTGGCCCGTGACGAGGACACGCTTGCCCCGCCAGAAATCGTTCCGCGGTGCCGCCGTCATTGCCATATCTTCCATGGTGCCCTGCCCGAGGCCCAGAGTTCTTCTAACATTGTCTTGTCGCGCAATGTATCCATCGCGTGCCAGAAACCACGATGCTCGAAGGCCATCATCTGGCCCATTGCCGCAAGTCGAACGATCGGGGAGCTTTCCCAGCTGCTGTTGTCGCCTTCGATCAGGTCGAGGCAACGCGGCGACAGGACGAAGAAGCCACCGTTGATCAGCCCGCCGTCGCCGCGGGGCTTTTCGATGAAAGCCGTGACTGTGGAGCCCTGGCACTCGATCGCGCCGTAGCGACCCGGCGGCCGCACCGCCGCGACCGTCGCGAGCTTCCCATGACTTAGATGGAATTCGATCGCCGTGCGGATATTCAGGTTGCTCAGCCCGTCGCCGTAAGTGAAGCAAAAGGCAGGCTCGTTCTTGATGTAGCTCGCAACGCGCTTAAGGCGCCCGCCAGTCAGGGTGTTCTCGCCGGTGTCGACCAACGTCACGCGCCATGGCTCAGCTTTTTGCTGATGCACGACGACGCTGTTGTCGGCCATATCGAACGTCACGTCCGACATGTGCAGGAAGTAGTTGGCGAAATATTCCTTGATAACGTAACCCTTGTAGCCGCAGCAGATCACGAAGTCGTTGGCGCCGTGCGCCGAATAGAGCTTCATGATATGCCAGAGGATGGGCTTGCCGCCGATCTCGATCATCGGCTTGGGCCTGAGATTGCTCTCCTCCGAAATACGAGTGCCAAGGCCGCCAGCGAGAATGACGACTTTCATGGCAAATTACGCTCCGCCGGCAGCCATCAATTTTTGGCTGGCGGTGTCGTGTAGCGTCGGCTTGCGCTTGCTGAGCATCGCATCCCAAAAATTAAAATAGGCTTGCCCACGCGTTTTGGACAATAACGCGACGAATTCGCTGATCTCCGACAATATGTCGTGAAAAGACAGCTGGCCTGTGGCGGTTTGCAATTTCGCGCACAGCTTTTCGGCTTCGCCGGTAAAGGGCGAGTCAAATGTGTATCGCGAGTGCCTCTTGAAGCGAAGAAACATCGATGAAAACCAGAGGTCCGCTATCTTTTGACGTGTCGCCAGCGGAATCACCGAAAAAATATCCATGTTGCGAACCAGCGCAGCGCCTTCGAAGCCGCAAAGAAGC
>DASSSM010000230.1:0-6536 GCA_035708425.1 Pseudolabrys sp. | reverse complement strand
TCGGCGTGGCGGCGTCGGTTTTTCAGCTGTATGGCGCGGCACTTCTCCTTGGCTGCATCCTGATGGTGATGTCGCTCACCGACGGGCCGCGCGGGCTCAGGGTGCTGCTGCGCGACGTGAAGCGGCACGTGGTGGGGCCGTAGGCAGGACGCTCTCCTTATATATTCCAGACCACAGAATTTGTGATCGTCATCCCGGCTTTATGCCGGGCATTTATGCGTATCACGGAAGACGTGGATGGCCGGGACAAGCCATGACGACTGAGAGGGAGAGCGCGCAGGCGTTGTCCTGAGTTAAAGGATTTCCGTGATGACGGTCTGGTGGAAGCGTGGCGTGATTTACCAAATCTACCCACGCTCTTTTCAGGACACGAACGGTGACGGTGTCGGCGATCTCAAAGGCATCACCGCGCGCCTCGCCTACCTGACCTGGCTTGGGGTTGACGCCATCTGGATCTCGCCGGTCTACCCATCGCCGATGGCCGATTTCGGCTACGACGTCAGCGACTATTGCAATATCGATCCGCTGTTTGGCTCGCTGCACGATTTCGACGAGCTCGTGGCCTCGGCGCATGCGCGCGGGATCAAGGTCATCCTCGACTTCGTTCCCAATCACACGTCCGATCGTCATCCGTGGTTTCTCGAAAGCCGCTCGTCGCGCGCGAATCCAAAACGGGATTGGTACATCTGGCGCGACGGCAAGGCCGGCGGATCTCCGCCCAATAACTGGCTTTCGCAATTCGGCGGGCCGGCCTGGACCCGGGATCCGGCGATCGGGCAATATTATCTGCACAGCTTCCTGCGCGAGCAGCCCGACCTGAACTGGCGCAATCCGCATGTGCGGGAGGCGATGTATGACGTGCTGCGGTTCTGGCTCGATCGTGGCGTCGACGGCTTCCGCGTCGATGTCATCTGGCTGCTGATCAAGGATGCTGCGCTACGCGACAATCCCCCGAACGCGAACTACAGGCCGACCGAAGCCGGTATTCATCGACTCCTGCAGGTCTACAACGCCGACCAGCCGGACATCCATGACGTGATCGCCGAGATGCGATCGGTGCTCGCGCGCTACGATGAGCGCGTGCTGATCGGTGAAATCTATCTGCCGCTCGAGCGGCTGTTCAGCTATTATGGCAAGGATCTTGGCGGAGCCCACCTGCCGTTCAATTTCCAGCTCATCCATGCGGCCTGGACGGCGTCGAGCATCGCGAAACTGGTCACCGACTACGAAACCGGCTTGCCCCCCGGCGGTTGGCCCAACTGGGTGCTCGGCAATCACGACCAGCCGCGCATCGCGGCGCGCGTCGGCGCCGCGCAGGCCCGGATCGCCGCGATGCTGTTGCTGACGCTGCGGGGCACGCCGACTCTGTACTACGGCGACGAGCTCGGTATCGGCAGGATCACGGTGCCGCGGGACGCGGTGCAGGATCCGTGGGAAAAGAACGAACCAGGCCTTGGGCTCGGCCGGGATCCGTCGCGCACGCCATTCCAGTGGGACACCACACCGAATGCCGGTTTTACCCACGCCAAGCCCTGGCTGCCGGTTGATTCCAATTACACCGTCTGCAATGCAGAGCGGCTGCGCAAAGACAGCGCCTCAATCCTTGCCCTCTATCATCGTTTGCTCTCGGTGCGGCGAGCGCACGAAGCGCTGACCACCGGCGCGTTCCGCATGATCGATGTCCAGGGTAATGTGCTCATTTACGAGCGGGCGGGGCAAGGCGAGCGCATTCTTGTGTGCCTGAATTTCGGCGACAGCGGCCAGGCTGTCGCGGGACAGAAAATGCAAGGCGCTCGACTGCTCGCATCGACCCATCCGGACCCGACGAATCTGGATGCGGATTTACGTCTGCGCCCGAACGAAGGGTTGACGATTCTGCTGGCATCGTAACGCTCAGAATTCGCTCCGCTTCAGCAGATAATCGAGGCCGCCGACGCGGTACCAGCGGTAGCCGTAACCTTCCAGGCAAACGCAGTGCTTGCCGTTCTCGCCGGCCGTGCTGTGATCAGCGGTCAACAGGTTGACCAGACGGTCTCCCGTCTTGCCTTTGAGGCCGGTCGAAAATTCGAATTCACGCGGATCCTCCGCGAAGTTGTGCAGAAAAAGCACCGAATTGTTTCGCCAGTCGTAGCGGATCGCGAGCACCGCCGGGTCGCCGGTTTTCAGGATCTCGAATTCGCCCCAGCCGACTTCCGGCACTTCCTTACGCATACGAATAATGCGCTCGGTCCAGTTCAGCATGGAATTCGGATCGCGCCGCTGTTCCGCGGCATTCACATGCTCGTAGCCGTAGGGTCCGTCGCTGATGACCGGAACGACCGGCTTGTTGCTCTTGGTGAAACCGCCATTCGGCTCGGTCGACCATTGCATCGGCGTGCGGCAACACGTTCGCTCCTTCAGCGACAAGTCATCTCCCATGCCGAGTTCGTCGCCGTAGCGCAGCACGGGTGTCCCCGGCAGCGTGAACATCAGGCTATAGGCAAGCTCCAGCCGGCGGCGGTCGCCGCCCAGCATCGGCGCCAGGCGCCGCCTGATGCCCCGGTCATACAGCTGGTCTTCCGGATTTGGCCCGAACGCTTTGAAAACCTGTTGCCGTTGCTTCTCGGTCAGCCTGCCAAGATCGAGCTCATCGTGGTTTCGTAAAAAAAGTCCCCACTGTCCGGTTTCAGGCCGTTTTTCGGTTTTGTTCAGGGCCTTTGCCAAAGGACGCGTATCGGCAGAGGCGAGCGCATAAAACAGGTTCTGGTTGACCTGGAAATTGAACATCATCTGCATGCGATCGCCGTCATGGCCGAAATACTGCATATCGGTCCGCGGCAGCACGTTCGCCTCGGCAAGAATGATCGAATCGCCGACGCGCCATTGCAGGAATTCACGGAAGGCGCGCAGCATGGCGTACTGCTCGCGTGGCGTCCTCACGTCGGGTCCCTTAGTACTGATGACAAAAGGCACGGCATCCATGCGGAAGCCCGACACGCCGAGCTGAATCCAGAACCCCATGATCTTCAGAATCTCGGCCTGCACCGCCGGATGGGACGTATTGAGATCAGGCTGGAAATCGTAGAAGCGATGGAAATACCACTGCTTGGCAACGGGATCGCGGGTCCATGTGGATTTTTGCACGCCGGGAAAAACCATTCCCGTGTTCGCGTGCGAGGGACGCTTCTTCGACCAGATGTACCAGTCGCGATATTTGGAGTCCGGATTGCGCCGTGCATCCTGAAACCAGGGGTGTTCGTTCGATGTGTGATTGACGACAAGATCGATGATCACGCGAATGCCGCGCTGCTTGGCGCCGTGCGTGAATTCGACGAAATCGCCGATCGATCCGTAGGCCGGGTTGACGGCGTAGTAGTCGGAAATGTCGTAGCCGTCGTCCTTGCCCGGTGATTTCTGAAACGGCATCAGCCAGATCGCGGTGATGCCGAGGCCGTGCAGATAATCGAGCCGCCGCATCAGGCCCTGAAAATCGCCAATGCCGTCGGCATTGGCGTCCATGTAGGTCCCGACGGATAGGCAGTAGAGGACGGCGTTTTTGTACCAAAGATCTTTGATCATGCGCCGCCGTCGCCCAATTGAACTGGCCACGGACTTAAACCCACGACACCAGAAGAGTTCCGTTGCCCAAACTTCTGATGCCGTTTGGAACGAATACGCAGAATGCGCGTTTGATAAATCTAATTTTGGACCTGGGAGGAGGGCCTTTTCGGTCTCCGTCGAGGCTGCGCACGCCATGCGTTGCAGGCCTCTTTTGCGTCGATGCTCCATTCGAAAGCTGGGGAATAGAAAAGCGTCGAAGCGCGGAACGGGGCTTTGCGCCGGACAGTTATTGAATCGCACCAGAGGAGGAAATCATGTACCCGCGCGGTGGTTGTGCTGGGGCGGTTGGTACTTGATAGGTCACACCATCCATTAATTGATTGAAGGGCCACTCCAGGAGCGGCCCTTTCACGATGAACCTAACGCGACGCTGTCGAGTTACTGGAGCGTCCACAGAGGAGGAATGAAGACATGCTCAAGAAACTCGCTTTTGCGACGGCCGCCGTAGGACTTCTGATGTCCACGGCCAGCGCCGACTATTACATTGTTCAGGAGAAGGCGACGAAGAAGTGCAAGGTCGTTGAAACGCGCCCGACCGAGACGACCTGGATCCAGGTCGGTCCGGCGTCCTTCAAGACCCAATCCGACGCCGAGAAGCAGATCAAGACCGTCTGTGTAGAGAAACGCTGATCATATCGTGTGAGTATCGACGGACGCGGCCGACGTTAATCAACGTCGGTCGCGTTACCGTTTCCGAATGAACTTGAATCAAATAAGCCACCGGATGTCCGCAGAGGATCATCAGCGGACATGTCGCGGTGCATGTGTCATGTCCGCTTTAACTTCGAAGTCAGGATTATTTCTGAACAAACTGACAGGAAAATAATCGGAACGAAAGCAATTGAGCTGGCGTTCCTGTGGCATTTGGGGGCACAGGAGAGAGAGATCACATGAAGAAACTACTTATCTCGACGCTGGCAACAGCTCTCGTTGTTTCATTCGCGGTATCAGCCGAAGCCGCGAAGCAAAAGGTGTCGGCCGATGTCCAGGCTTCATGCAAAGCTCAGGCCGCCAAGAAGTATTCTGCCATCCACTTCATGAAGCGGCGTAATTTCGTCAACAACTGCGTCGCTCAGCACGCCAAGGCTGCCGCTCCCAAGGCGGCCAAGCCAGCAACCACTGGCCAAGCCCCGAAGCAGGCTCAGTGACTTGAAAGCCCCGCTTCGGCGGGGCTTTTCGTCGCATCGCCATCTCCAATGATTCTGAACTCGCGCTGCAACTCGATGCGACGGCAGGGGTTAACAGACGGCCGCGCGATCAACTGTTCAGACCTGTCCTCGCAGGTGTCGCGACGCCAATCCAAGGAGAAAAGCGATGTCAAAGAGACTGTTAGGAGCAGCATTGTTCCTGGCGTCCGGTATTCTCGTAGCCGGTGCCCAAACGAGTTCCCCGCCATCAACAACCAGCCCCTCGGCGACAAGTCCATCGGGCGTGTCCGCCGCCACCCACTGCAAGGATGCCAGCGGGGCCGTGAAATTGAAGAGCGCGATGTCGGGCTCCAGCAGCACGACCGGATCGTCTGCCAACACCACGCCGTCGAGCAGCCCAGGGACAAGCTCGAGCACGAACTCTCCGGCGGGCATGCCGGGCTCCACTGACGCAGCGGCAAATCTCCCGCCCTGTTAATTCGTCACAGGTTTCAATAACACTGGCCGTGCATGTCACGGCCAGTGTTTTTTATCGTCCGGTTCGAGGAACGCGAGAGAGATCGTGTTTGCGGTGTCCGGTTCGACCGCGACTTTGGCCGCGATCTAAGACGCCAGAGCGCAATCCGTAGACGTGCAAAATTGAAGGGTGTAGGCGCCTGCAATCTCTTGCCCGGCGGCGCCGGCAATCTCCAGCGCCTCGTCCGAAACGTGCCAGCTCAAAATCTCTTCCGCCTCTTCTGGACCGACGGTCGCGTTCATGATGGTGTTGCCCCTTGCTTCCGAAGTGCAGATATACCGAAGTTGTTGTTTCGATTTACGTCAAGCGCTGGCGCCGGCATCGGCCATTGCGGCTGGCCCTCGGGGCGCAACGATCTCCGCCTCGATCCGCCGGTCAATTGCGGCAATGACGCGACGCGAGAACGGGCCGAGGTGCAGATACATGGCCATCAGTCCAATAATGATCCGCATCGCATCCGGGTTCTCGCGCCCGCAGAACTTGAGCACCCGCAAGAACGGCTCACGCGCCTCGGGCAACCGGGTAACGATGCGTTGCATCAGTTGCATCGCGTCGACCTTGCCGCGCGGGTCGCCGGCCGGCACAGCGCGGCGCGACTTCGGCCGGTCGAGCAGGGAGGCCAGCTTTTGCAGACGCGCGGCATAGGCTGCCGGCTCATAGATTATCTGCAACACGCGTTTGTAATCTCTCAGCACATCCCGCAGGGGCCGCTTGGTGTCGAAGTTGATTCCGTCCGTGCATTGATCGCCCCCATGAACGGGCCCAACGTCATGGTTTGCATGCAATCGGCCCTCCTTGATAAGGCGACGGGTCAACTGGGTATTCGGAAGCGCATAAAGGAGTCCCACCATTGCAACCGGAATGGCCGAAAGCTCGATGAACTCCGCAAGTGAATCGCCCACGTCGGTCTTCTCGTTATCGAAGCCGATAATGAAGCCTCCTGTGACGAACATGCCCGCCCGATAAATCTTGTGAATGCTGTCAACCAGATTTCGCCGCGTGTTCTGCTTTTTCTTCATCAGCACCAAAGTTTCAGGGTCAGGACTCTCGATGCCAACGAACACCGCAAAGAAGCCGGCCTCCCGCATCATGCGCAGAAGTTCGTCATCATCGGAAAGATTGACAGATGCTTCGGTGGAGAACTCGAACGGGTAGTCATGCTCTTCCTGCCATGCTTTCAAGGCGGGCAGGAACTGCTTCAACGCCTTCTTGTTGCCGATCAGGTTGTCGTCGACGAAGTCGACATGCCCTCGGTGGCCCAGCGCGTAAAG
>DASSSM010000229.1:0-8944 GCA_035708425.1 Pseudolabrys sp. | reverse complement strand
AAGATGATCAAGGACGATGCCGGCATGCATCCCGTGAAAACGGTCGGGGGCTGCACGTTCACCGCCAAGCTTAGGGGCGACAGCATCGTGCTGGTCGACGGCAAGGGTCACGAGGCCACCGTCACCCTTGCGAACGTCAAGCAGTCGAACGGCGTCATCCACGTCATCGACACCGTGCTATTGCCGGGCTGACGCCCGGCAAAGCGGCTCCCATAAAGCCGCCCGGCGGTCCTCTCCTTGTCCCCGGGGAGAGGACCGTCCGGTTTTCGGCGGCAGCACCGTACCGTTAACCCGGCGCTAACCATAAAATGGGCAAATATTGCCGGGGAAAGGGTAAAGACCCACCGCCGCTCTCTACTCAGGCACCGGCAATGGTACCCGCTTCCGGTTTGATCACGTTCGTATTGATCCTGCGTGTTCCCAGATAGCCGCAACTGGTCTCGCGCCGAGCACGACGTTGAGCATGAGCGATATTACTGCCGCGACGACGACAAGCACGATCGCCGGCATCAAGCTGCCAGGCCTCGGCGACGTCGGCACCTTCTTCAAGCGCGGGGATCTAGCGCTCGCGGTGGGCGTGCTCACCATTCTCGTGGTGCTCATCCTGCCACTGCCACCGTTGCTGCTCGATTTCTCGCTGGCAATCTCGATCATCTTCTCAGTGCTGATCCTGATGACAGCGTTGTTCATTCATACGCCGCTGGAATTTTCGGCTTTCCCGACCGTGCTGCTGATCGCGACGATGTTGCGGCTGGCCCTCAATCTCGCATCGACGCGCCTAATCCTCTCGCGCGGCCATGAAGGCACCGACGCCGCCGGCCACGTGATCGAGGCCTTCGGCAATTTCGTGATGAGCGGCAATTTTGTGATCGGCATTATTGTCTTCGCGATCCTCATCATTGTGAACTTCGTCGTCATCACCAAAGGCTCCGGCCGCATCGCCGAAGTTGCCGCCCGCTTCCACCTGGACGCCATGCCCGGCAAGCAGATGGCAATTGATGCCGACCTTTCGGCCGGTCTCATCGACGAGAAGGAAGCGCGCCGACGCCGGCAGAAGCTGGAGGACGAAGGCGGCTTCTTCGGCGCCATGGACGGTGCCTCAAAATTCGTGCGCGGTGACGCCATCGCCGGTTTGCTGGTGGTGTTCATCAATGTCATCGGCGGCATGATCATCGGCATTGCGCAGCAGGGCCTCAGCTTCGCCGACGCAGCGCACTCCTACACGATCCTCACCGTCGGCGACGGTCTGGTGACGCAAGTACCGGCGCTCATCGTTTCGACCGCCGCAGGCTTGCTGGTCTCCAAGGCAGGCGTAGCTGGCGCCGCCGACAAGGCGCTGCTCAGCCAGCTCTCCGGCTATCCCAAGGCGCTTGGCATGTCGGGCGCGGTGATGCTGGTAATGGCGCTTCTGCCAGGCATCCCGATTTTCCCGTTCATGGCGCTCGGCATCGGCGCGGCGGCGCTGGCCTTCATCGTCGACCGGCGCATGAAGGTGACGCTTGCAGCGGAAACGCAGAAGACCGAAGCCGCGGCCAAGAGCGAAGCCGCAGACGAACCTATCGCGGCCGCGCTCAAAATCGACGACTTGAAAGTGGAGCTCGGCTACGCGCTTCTGCCTCTGGTCAACGCGCCAGATGGCTCCGACCGCCTGACCGAGCAGATCAAGGCCCTGCGGCGCTCGCTTGCGGTCGAAATGGGCTTTGTCATGCCGGCGGTGCGTCTGCTCGACAATGTGCAGCTCGATGCGAACACCTATGTCATCAAGATCAAGGAAGTCGACGCAGGCAGCGGCAAGGTCTGGGCTGGCCAGTACATGGTCATGGACCCGGCGGGCGGGCAGGTGAAGCTCCCAGGTACACACACAACCGAACCGACGTTCGGATTGCCGGCGACCTGGATCGACGGTTCGCACAAGGAAGAAGCGTCGATGAAGGGCTACACGGTGGTCGACGCCGCCACCGTGCTGTCGACACATCTGACCGAACTGCTCAAGGGCAACATGGCCGAGCTACTCTCCTACGGCGAAGTGCAGAAGCTGCTCAAAGAGCTGCCGAAGGAACAGTCCGAGCTGGTGAAGGATCTTGTGCCCAATCTGATCACGGTTTCCGGCATTCAACGTGTCCTTCAAATTCTGCTCGCCGAACGCGTATCGATCCGCGACCTCGCGACAATCCTAGAAGGGATAGCCGATGGCATCGCGGGTTCGCGGAACCCGGTCATGCTTGCCGAACACGTGCGCGCGCGGCTGTCACGCCAGCTTTGCGCCCAGCACACCAGCCCGGGCGGCTATCTGCCACTAGTCGCGCTGTCGGCAAAATGGGAACAGGCCTTCGCCGAGTCGATGATCGGCCAGGGCGACGACCGGCAACTCGCCATGCAGCCCTCGCGCCTGTCCGAGTTCATTACCCTTGTCCGCGAGCGCTTCGAGGAAGCAGCGCGCGAAGGCGAAGCGCCCGTGCTGGTGGCATCGGCGAACATCCGCCCCTATGTGCGCGGGATCGTCGAGCGGTTCCGGGCGCAGACGCCGGTCCTCTCGCAAAGCGAGATTCACCCTCGTTCGCGCCTAAAGACCGTTGGCAGCATCTAGCCGGCTTTGGCCCGGCTTCGCGGCGAAACGCCGCTGGCGGCGCCTAAGGTGCCGTGCCTGCAGGCAAATCGTCCAAAAAATCACGGGGATTCAACGATCCGTGATGCGGCCTTGGGAACTGCGGCGGCGTGCCTACGTTAAATGCTCGATCCAGGTGAACCTTTTGTCAGGACGGGGAGACAGAGGAGCAGGAGCCCCGGAGGACGTCATGAACTGGTCCATGTACACCGCAGACCGCGGCACCCATCTCAAGATCGTGGTGGTCGGGCTTGCTGCCGCGCTACTGATCGCCGTGATCAGCATCTCGGCGCGCGAGTTGAATCTTGGCGTGGATATTATGACCGCGCAGAATCCGACGGTGATCAAAGCCGGCGGACCGGTTGTATTCACCGACCGAACCGCGCCGACCGTCCGATAAAGCTTCTTTCGATTTCACTTGCAGTTCGACGCGCCGCAAATGCGGCGCGTTTTGTTGCGAAGTGGCCGAATCGACGAAAATGGCCGACAACATCCCTATGAGGACCGGTCTGCGTGCTTGGGCATCCGTGATCGTCTTGAGCTTGCCTGCCCTCGTGCCGCAGGCGTGGGCGCAAGCCCTTTCGCCTGCTGCGCTCGCCGACTATCAAGCAAAGCTCGCGCAATATCAGGCGGCACGGGGCGCCTATGATGCCGAAGCCGGTGCCTATTGGAATGCAGTCGCAGCCAAGCGCCGCGTTCGTAATGCGAAACGTCGTGAGCACAGGCCAGTCGAACTCAACGACTATGTGCTGACGCAGCCACCGGTTTATTCAGGACCACCGCGTCCGGTCGATCCGCGAGCGCCGACGCAACCGCCGCCGGAGCGACCCGATATTCCGGTCGTCGCCGACTTTCTCCAGAATGCCTCCGAGCAATTCGGCTTCGTACCACAGCGCCCAGCGAGCGAACTCGACTTCAAGCGTGCTTATGCGAAGGCGGCGCTCGCCTCGGGCCTGACGCGCGATCAGATTGTCGGCGTCTACGTCTTCGAGACAGGAGGCAATGGCAACTACGACTCTCAGGCGGGCCTGGTGCCCTACCGGCCCGGCGCGCGCGCGATCTCACCTGCGGTCGGATACAACCAGTTGCTCAGTACGAATTCGGTCTCGCTTCTGGCCGAACACGGCGGCCGGCTCACTGCCATCCTGCGGCAAAAGGCCAATACGCTGAGCGGCGGTGCAAAGATCGCCATGGAGCGCAAAATTGAAGCCTTCAGGCGGATGATCGCATTCAGCCACTCGGTGCCCAATCGCTGGAGCGAGCATGACCGGCTCGCAAAGACGACCGCGGGCGGCTTTGGAATTCACGCGGCAGTGCTCGACATCGATATCGGGCCGCTACTGCAGGTACAGAAGCTCGTCGATTCACTGCGTTTCGCGCGCGCGAAAGGACACATGGCAACGCTAACCGCCGCTGAGCTGGAAGTGATGAATTTGACCGGCGATGGCAATGGCTTTGACATTGTGACGATGCCGCATGAAATGCGGGCGCGCGTGCCGACGTCAAATTTCTTCCAACAGCAAGGCTATGAGCGAAACCCTGTCGCAAGACGAACTGCCGTCGTGGCTAATCTTGTCGCCGACATCGAAGGCAAGATGCAGCGTGGCGCGCAGGCGCAAGGGGCGCGCGATCTGGCGAACGCTTTCTAGGAATGCCGCTGTTAACGTTGCTCGCCTGCGATTTCCTCGACCAGATCGACAACGCGGCGGCGAAGCTTGGAGTCTTTGATGTTGGTGAAGGCCTTGGTCAGCGCAAGCCCGTCGGAGCTCGACAGGAAATCAGAAACGTAATCCGCGACGGGTGCCTTGGATGATCCATCTTCAGATTGTTTTCCGCCGCTCACGCCTTCGAAAAAGAACGACACCGGCACTTTGAGAATCTGCGCGATATGCTGCAGCCGGCTTGCACCGATCCTGTTCGTTCCCTTCTCGTATTTCTGCACCTGCTGAAACGTCAGTCCGAGTTTTTCGCCGAGCTTTTCCTGACTCATGCTCAACATCAGGCGGCGCATACGCACGCGAGACCCGACGTACTTGTCCGTAGGGTTCGGAGATTTTTTTGCCATCATCTGAAGGTGCCCCCAAGGCGATCGGCCGCGAATTTCGCAGCGCAACGCCAATGAATTAGAGGGCACCTGAAATTGAGATGCAAGGAAATGTATGTGAATGTATTAATACAAGCATCTGATATTGCCGCGCACGGCAAATGAAATTTCGATGTTGGACGCGCCGATATGATTGCGCTGCCCAAACGATGAGGCGAAAAAAATTGATCGGCACCGCAGCTAACCGAGGCGTCGAATTGCAGCAGCGGAAAAATTCGCCGGCTCAAAGATCGACGGCTCGCCCAAATGAGAAGAGCCGCCGTCGGCAGCGACCGGCGGCGGCTCGCTTTTTCGCGACGCTTAGTGGCTAGGCCGGTGCGCCACCTGCGTTAAAGCGAAGCGCGGCAATCCGGTCGAGCTCGGTTTGCTCGCGCGCATTTTCCTCAGCCTTCTCGCGCTGCTGGTCGCGCTCATCCAGCATTTCGACCTTCTTGAGCTCCTCGAATGCCTCGCCGAGGGCGGCCTTCGCATCGTCAAGCTGCACGCGCAATTCGTCGGTCGAGTGCTTGAGATTTTCGCGACGCGACGTCGCCGCCTTTGCATAGGTCGGGTAGGCAAAATGAGCGGGGTCGTGGATGCCCGCACGGTCCTGCTCGATCTTGATCTCGCGTTCGAGATCCCCGGCAATACGGTCGAACTCGGCGATCATCGCCTCGATCTGGGCGACCTTGCGCCGTTTCTCATCGACCTGGAATTTCTTAAGACGAATAAGGGTTTCGCGTGACTTCATCGGCTAGGTACTCCCCGAAGCCCCGAATACGTGGGGGGCGGCTTGGCGATCCCGCCAGGGCCGCACGCCCGTATTCCGGACTATTCAGGGGCCGAGTGTCCCCCAATAACGTTAGTTTTGTGTTTCTTCGCCTCTTAGAATCCGCTCCAACTGCTGGTAGCCCTCCGCCATAGGAGTTGACTCTTCCTTAAGCTGGGCCAGGAAGGCCTCCAGCGGCTTATGTAAGGCTATCGCCTCGTCCACCTCCGGGCTGGAGCCGGGCCGGTAGGCGCCTAGCCGGATTAGCTCTTCCATATCCGAGTAGGTCGCCATTACCTGGCGCGCACGATTGATTGCCGGAAGAAAGGTCGGGTCCGCCGCCCGCGGCATGGTGCGTGAAATCGACTTCAGGATGTTGATGGCTGGATAGCGACCGCGCTCGGCGATCGCGCGCTCCATCACGATGTGACCATCAAGGATACCGCGGACTGCATCGGCGACGGGTTCATTGTGATCGTCGGCGTCCACAAGCACGCTGAAAATACCGGTGATGGTGCCCTGCTCCGTTCCCGGGCCAGCGCGTTCGAGCAGTCGCGGCAACTCCACAAAGACCGTTGGGGTATATCCTTTTGCGGTCGGTGGTTCGCCGGCCGAAAGGCCGATCTCGCGCTGAGCCATCGCAAAGCGGGTCACCGAGTCCATCAGCACCAGCACGTCCTTGCCGAGATCGCGGAAATATTCGGCGATGGCGAGCGTCAGGTAGGCAGCCTGGCGGCGCATCAGCGCCGGCTCATCGGAGGTAGACACGACGACCACAGAGCGTGCGAGGCCGGCGGCGCCGAGATCATCTTGCAAAAATTCCTGCACTTCACGTCCGCGCTCGCCAACGAGACCAATCACCGAGATGTCCGCCGACACGTTGCGGGCCAGCATCGACAGCAGCACCGACTTGCCGACGCCCGAGCCCGAAAAGATGCCCATACGCTGCCCGCGGCACACTGTGACGAACGTGTTGAGTGCACGCACGCCAAGATCGAGCGGTTCCCCCACGCGGCGGCGCGCATGCGCAGGCGGCGGCGAGGCACGATAAGGATACGGCGCAGGCCCGGCCGGCAGCGGCCCCAGCCCATCGATCGGCTCTGCGCGCGCATTGACAACGCGCCCGAGCCAGCGCTCGGACGGACGAATGGCGCCTGCCGCGCTCGAAACAACCGCTGTGCAGCCACGGCGCACGCCGTCAAGCGCTGCGAATGGCATCGCAAGTGCATGGCCGCCGGAGAAGCCGACGACCTCGCACGGTATCGGCTTGCCACCTGTCTCGATGGTCAACCGCGCGCCGACAGACATCGCATGGATCGGCCCCGCGACTTCGACCATCAGCCCGCGCACCGCAACGACTCGGCCGAATATTTCGACGCCGTCGATATCGCCGATCTGTTCAGCGAGCGCTTTCATGGGTGGGGGCCGTCATCGCGGACACGGACCGACCTGCGAATCCCGGCGCCCCAAAAACCACCCCTTAGGCTTACCGCCGAAGCGGTTCCGTTAACTTGGTGTTTACCCGGGTCGTTAATCATTGGGTCATTCGTCCGCGGGACTTAAGGCTTGTGAGTCGCCCAGCCAGGACGGAAGGGGCGAGTCGTTAGAGTCGGTTAGACCCGATTCTTCAACTAGGGCATTAGACAGGACGTGGCCAAAAAACCACTCTCCAGCAATATCTTACGCCGATTCGGGCGTCTCTGCCTACGGCACGCTTGCGTGGAAGAATCAGGTTTTGTTAACCATGCCTCGATAGTGTCGATTCGGTTTGTCCCACCGCGTTTTTTTCAGCCTCGCCGCGGGATTGCGGCGTGACCTCATGGCCCGGTTGCGGCGAGAAGGGGACTTAAATGCGCGTTCTACTCATTGAAGATGACAGCGCGACCGCACAATCCATCGAATTGATGCTCAAGTCCGAGAGTTTCAACGTCTACACGACGGATCTCGGCGAAGAGGGCGTCGATCTTGGCAAACTTTACGACTACGACATCATCCTGCTCGATCTGAACCTGCCCGACATGTCGGGATTCGAGGTTCTGCGCTCGCTGCGGGTGTCGAAGGTTAAAACGCCGATTCTTATCCTCTCCGGGCTTGCCGGCATCGAGGACAAGGTGAAAGGTCTCGGCTTCGGGGCCGACGACTACATGACCAAGCCGTTCCACAAGGACGAACTGATCGCGCGCATCCACGCGATCGTTCGCCGCTCGAAGGGCCACGCCCAGTCGGTCATCAACACCGGCGATCTTGTCGTCAATCTCGACACCAAAACGGTGGAGGTCGGCGGCCAGCGCGTGCATCTGACCGGCAAAGAATATCAGATGCTCGAGTTGCTCTCCTTGCGCAAAGGCACGACGCTCACCAAGGAGATGTTCCTCAATCATCTTTACGGCGGCATGGACGAGCCGGAACTCAAGATTATCGACGTGTTCATCTGCAAGTTACGCAAGAAACTCGCCAATGCATCGAGCGGAAAGAACTACATTGAGACGGTCTGGGGGCGCGGCTACGTGCTGCGCGAGCCGACCGACGCAGACGAGAGAATTCCGGCGTAGCCGAAGTTCGACATTCCCCCCGCGTTGCGTTTGCGTGGTTTGAGCCTTCTGGCTCTCTCCCATCCAAACTTCAACCCCGGCCACTGGCTGGGGTTTTTTTCGCAGCGGCGCGCCCTTCCTCGCTTACCGGTCGGGCTTGAGCTGAACGATTTTCCAGCCGAGCTTCTTGATCTCGGTGTCAGCCAGCGGCGTGATCGTGCCGGTTGCCGCAAGCACCGGCGTCGAGCCGGGGCGGATTTGACGAATTTGCGCGGTCGCCGCCGCAAACGTCTTTTGCTGGATGTCGGTCCAGACAATGTCGTCAAACGTAAAGGCCGCGACAACCGTCCCGTTTCGCGTAGTGTTGACCGGCTGGCCGCCCACGGAGATGAACGACACAAGGCCGCCGAGTTCGTTACTGCGCGCGGAGAGGATCTGCGCACGGCGGCGGTGATAGAAAGCTACATTGCGCGAGCCGGCGCTCGCGGCCTTGTCGACGAAAATTACAGTATTCTCAGCGCCAAGCCGCTTGATCGCGCGCGCCATGATGAGCCAGTCTGCGGGCGTGTAGTTCCGGTTCTCGACCAGGCGGTCGATGGTCTCCGGCGGTATCCCGAGCGACGCCAGGATCGACTTGGCTTCGGCTATGACCTGCGCGGCAGACTTGCTGCTCAAGCTGTCCTTCGCAGTGTCCACACTCGCGACCGACGAAACGGCGATCCCGGCTCCGCCGGGAACGAGTGCAAGCCCAGCGCGGACGGGCAGACCGCCGCCCGCCATCGCGCCCGCCATTTGCTTGAGCCTTTCCGCCAACGGCGGAAAATCGCTGTAGGGGTCGACATCGAGATCGACCGCAAGCTGGCGCTGCGTATCACTGACACCCAGCAAGCTTTCCATTGCGTTGTCACGGTCCGCGCGCGTGTTCGAAAGTCCGGCGCCGACACGATCGAGCATGT
>DASSSM010000228.1:0-2130 GCA_035708425.1 Pseudolabrys sp. | reverse complement strand
CCACGTTCGGACGCTACAACGCCTATCCGCTGCCCGGGCGGACGTTCCTCGTAAAGGCGGGCGTGACGTTCTGATGGCCGGCGCGATGTCGAATTAGTGAGTGATCCCCGTCACAGCAGCGGGTATTCTTCACGGGCATATCTGGAATTGGGCTGGGGTTCGCAATTCGGGGGCCCGCGCCGTTATTGGCAGGAGATTCGAGATGATCAACAAAACACTGATGGCATTTGCGGGTCTTGCACTGGCCGCTTTCGCGGCCACGCCGGCCGACGCGCGCGTGCGTGCGGGCATGCTCACATGCACTGTTGCGCCCGGCGTGGGTCTTGTTCTCGGTTCGCAGAAGCAGGTGAACTGCGACTTCCGCTCCGTGCAAGGCTGGCAAGAGTCCTATTGGGGCCGCATCACACGCATCGGGCTCGACGTCGGGTTCACCGAGGGCGGCTCGATTGCCTGGGCGGTTTACGCACCGGCCGAAGGCGGCCGTGGCGCACTTGCTGGGAATTACGGCGGCGCCACCGGTGAAGCGACGATCGGCGGCGGACTCGGCGCCAATGTGCTGATTGGCGGCTTGCAGCGCTCGATTGCGTTGCAGCCGGTCTCGGTCGGCGCGCAACGCGGTCTCAACGCCGCTGTTGGGATCGGCGGGCTCGAGCTGTTCGCGCGCTAGTCGCACACATTGATTTAGGGCGTTGAGCGGGCGCATACCGCTCATCCCCGCGCAAGCGGGGATCCAGGGCAACGAAAACGGTCGCATGAGATCTGGATTCCCGCTTTCGCGGGAATGAGCGGAGGGTGGTGCGCGGTCCCGCTTTCACGGGAATGAGCGGAGGATGGTGCTTGGTCCTGCTTTCGCGGGAATGAGCGGAGCAAGGTGCTGCCGGACCTGCACTTGGCCGTCACAGCGGTTTCCATTCGGTCGGGACGAATTCGTAGCCGCTGGCCGTCTTTGCGATGTGTCCGCACGCGGGGAAGGGGAAGTGGTAGGCCTCGATCAGCATGCGGTCGGCGGCGACGCGATCGAGCATCCGGCGCCGTGTTTCGACGGCCTGTGGCCCATCCATATCAAAGGCCGGCTGCCAGTCGGGATGGCGCGCAAACAAATAAGGATTTCGCACCGTGTCGCTCATCGCCAGCATGGATTGGTTGCCGGAATGGATGGCGAATGCCGTATGGCCGGGCGTATGGCCGTAGGCCGCCACGGAGACGATGCCGGGAGCAACCTCGTTGCCCGGCTTGAAGCGTCGTACGTCTCTGGCGATGTCCTTGAAAATGCGCCGCGCGTTGAGGAAATAGCGTTTCACCACGCCTTCCGCTTTCGACATGTTCGCGTCGTCCATCCAGAAATCCCATTCCGGCCCCGGCACCACGATCTCGGCGTTCGGAAAAATCTTTGCGCCGTCTTTGGTCTTGATGCCGTCGATATGATCCGGGTGGAAATGCGAGATCAAAATCGTGTCCACCGCCTTCGGATCGATGCCGGCTGCCTTGCAGTTGTCGAGCAGGCTGCCCGCGGTGTCGGCGATCTGGCCTGCGGTCCCGGTATCGATCAGCACCAGCTTTGCGCCGGTGTTCACCAGCAATGCCGTGAACGAGACCGGCAGAATCTTCGGTGGCAGGAACGCGGCGGCGAGCGCGTCGTTGACTTCGGCGCTGGTCGCGTTGCGGACGAATTTCTCGTCGATCGGCACATACCAGACGCCGTCATAGAGCGCGGTGAGCTGATGGTTGCCGAGATTGTAGCGATAGACGCCGGAGCCTTGCGCCGTAGCTGACGGTGCGCGCGCCGCCGCGGGCGGCGTCAGCGCCGCGCCGGCGAGCAGCGCCGAGCCGGTCAGGAACGTGCGGCGGTCAAGAGCGGTCATTGCGGTCGTCTCACCTCGTTGCGTGGAGTTTAACACCGCTCCGGTGCACAAGCGTCCCTAGCCCGGCCTGCGCAAGCCGTTATGATTGCGCCCGTGAGGCGCGTGTACCGGGGCGACAAGGGCAGTTTGACCATGGGTAAGCGAATGGCGGCGTGGTTGTTGGCGAGCCTCGCCGCTGCGGTGCTTGCGGGCTGTGCCAGCGAGATCGGGCCGACCTCGGCCGAATTGAAGGCGCGCTGGGAAGCGGAAAATATCTATCCGCAGAACT
>DASSSM010000227.1:0-4520 GCA_035708425.1 Pseudolabrys sp. | reverse complement strand
CCTTCGCCCCCGCCCGCAAACGTGCAGGCGGTGTTGCCGGCGCGGCCGCAGCCGCTCCAGCAAGAATCGGGTAGCGCCAAAACTCTTTTTCGCGGCGTGACCGACACCGAAATTCGGTTTGGGATGTCCGCAGCACTCAGTGGTCCGACCAAGGAGCTCGGCCAGAACATGAAGATGGGCATCATGGCTGCGTTCAACACCGCCAATGCCAATGGCGGTGTGCATGGGCGGCAGCTCCGGCTCATCGCGGCAGACGACGGCTACGAGCCCGCTCGAGCTGCCCAAACGATGAAGCAGCTTTATGAGAACGACAAAGTTTTCGGCGTGGTCGGCAACGTGGGGACACCCACTGCGGTGGTTGCATTGCCTTATGCGCTTGAGCGCAACATGCTGTTTTTCGGGGCATTCACCGGCGCCGGCTTGCTCAGGAACGATCCCCCCGACCGCTATGTCTTCAACTACCGCGCCAGCTATGCCGAAGAGACCGAGGCCACGGTCCACTACTTGGTGAAGGTCAGGCACCTGAAGACCACTCAGATCGCCGTCTTCGCGCAGCAGGATGCCTACGGCGACTCGGGCTTCTCTGGTGTCGCGAAAGCTATCCGGTCGCTCGGAGGCAACGATCGTACAATTTTGCGACTTAATTACCAGCGCAATACCGTGGACGTGGACGAGGCCGTCGCGCAGCTTCAGGTGCACAACTCCACCAAGGGCCGCGTCCCGATCAAAGCGGTGATCATGGTCCCCGCGTATCGGGCCGCAGCCAAATTCATCGAGAAGACGCGCGACCTCTATCCGGACATGATATACACCAGTGTTTCATTCGTCGGCAGCACGGCCTTGGCCAACGAGTTGATGCTCCTCGGCAAGAGGTTTGCAAACGGGGTCATCGTCACCCAGGTCGTGCCGGCGGTGGATGGACACTCGTCATTGGCGCTCGAATACAAATCTGCGCTCGCCAAGTACTTCCCGGGAGAGTCTCCGGACTACGTGTCGCTCGAAGGCTATGTGGTGGCCAATGTGCTTATCGCGGCGCTAAAACGGAATGGCCCTCAGCTCGACACCGAGCGACTGGTAACAACTCTTGAAAATCTTCGTGGCCTTGACATTGGGCTCGGTACGCCCGTGACCTTCAGCCCATCCGAGCACCAGGGGGTGCACAGGGTGTGGGGTACGCAGCTTGATGGCAACGGGCGTTATCAACCAATCGATCTGCAGTAGCGAGCGGCAGCATTTGCTGGTCCACTTTGGGTCATAAGCGGAGGTGGCTAGCCTATAAAACCAAGCATTTACGCTGTCTAGTTTGTGGACCAGTTTGCCTCCGAGAATTAACGCCACCGCGGTCACGGGGATCGGTTGAACGGCAGCGCTTTCGCGGCTACGCTTGTCAATTCAGGAGCGTGCGCATGACCGCATCACAGGCCTATTTGTTCTTCCGCTACGCCCGGTGGCTGCTTTGGCTTGCAGCGTTGGGTTATTCGATCGAGTATTTGCTTCATACCCGCAGCCATTTGGATTCGTTCAACCATCTGCTGCGAACGACTGAATTCTGGATGTTCGCACTTCCGAACTTCGCGATGTTCTCGGGATTTTTCGAATTGATGATGCGGGATAGGGCGGGACTTCCACGGCCAAAATTCGGGCAGTTCGGTCTGCCGCGCTGAGTGGCTCTACCTTCCCGCCCGCTCGGATCCGAAGTCGATGCCGATCTGTGCCAGAAAGGCCTTTGACCGCGCGGCCTCGAGGTAGGCAATCTCGCTTTTCAATCTATCGATCTCGCGGCGGCAAAATTCCGTATCTTCGACGGCGTCTTTCGCGTCGGATTCAAGTCTATGCAGGAACTGCCGTAGGCGGATGAGATCCGCATCGGTCGGGGCTTTCAACATGGTCCTGATCGTAACCGGCTTGCGCCGCGCGAAAAGCGGTTTTCCACTTACAAATAAAACTGTTCAGGCGTTTTTTTATCGTTTCAATCGGGCGTATGCAGCGACACGCCGAGCCGCGCGCGCCGGCGCAACCAGGTGGTAGCGCGATACTTCGGATCGTGCGTTATGGCCTGCTTTCCGTCGAGCACGGCGAGGACCCGCCCTGGGCCGAGCACATCTCCAAGAGCGAGCGGCCCTTTCGGATAGTTGAGGCCGAGTTCGACTGCCGTATCGATATCGGCCGGCGTTGCAATGCGCAATTCGGCGATGCGCGTGCCGATATTGACGATCATCGCGAGCAACCGCTGCACGACGAAGCCCGGACTATCGTTAATCACGGTAACCGGTATTTTTTCCGTCGACAGCGCCGCCATCGCAGCGGCCAGGATGTCCGGCTTGGTAAGCGGCGTTTTCATCAGCGTCCGGCGTCCGGAAAGACGCCCGAACATGTCGACAGCAACGGTGCGCGCCGGATCGAGTTGCAACCGCAGGGCCGCACCCGAGGCGTCTTCCCCAAGCGGCGCGACGAAGCACGGAATTGCCGCTGCTGGCGTGCCGCCGAGCTGGACCTTGACGCCAGCGCCTTTCAGCCATTCGGCAAGCTCGGCCCCGCCGTCCTCGCTCGCGACCCAGGCCGCGGCGGGCTTCGCCCCCGGAGGGACTGGCACGGTCGGTTTGTCTTTCGCAGGCGCGCCATCGTAACTGTAGAAGCCCTGCTTCGACTTCCGACCGAGCAGACCACCCGCGACGCGTACCGCCATTTGTGCCGATGGCTGGTACATCGGCTCATCGAAAAATTGTTCAAAGATACTCACCATCACCGCGTGTGTGACATCGCCGCCGACAAGATCGAGCAACTCGAAGGGTCCCATGCGGAACCCGGCCGCTTCTTTCATCAGGGCATCGACCTCCTGCGGGCTTGCAATTCCCTGCGCAACGATGCGGAGCGCTTCGGGACCGTAGGCGCGGCCTGCGTGATTAACCACGAAGCCCGGGGAGTCTGCGGCGACGATCGGATGCTTGCCGATCCGCCGTGCAAATTCCATCAGCGACTCCACGATCCCGGGCTCGGTGCGTAGGCCGCCGATAACCTCGACCAGCTTCATCAACGGCGGGGGGTTGAAAAAATGCAGCCCGGCAACGCGGTGTGGCTGCGCACATCCGGCGGCAACTTCGGTGATCGACAGCGACGATGTATTCGTTGCCAGCACGGCATCGGCAGCCACCCGCTGCTCGATCTCGCGAAACAGGGAGCGCTTGGCCGAGATGTCCTCGACGATGGCCTCGATCACAATCCCAGCTCTTGTGCACTCATCGTAAGTGCTGATCGGTTTCAGGCGGCCGAGCACATCCTTCTTTGTCTCGGCGGTCATGCGCCCTTTCGACACCAGCCGTTCGAGACCTTTGTCGATCGCTGCGATGGCTTGTTTTACCGCGCCGCTGTTTGAATCGAACAACAGGGTCGTGAGCCCGGCTTGCGCGCACAATTGAGCGATGCCGCGACCCATCGTGCCGGTGCCGAACACCGCGGCGACAAGATCGGGCCGGGAAGGGTCAAACGCCACGCGCTACTGCCCCTCGAACCTGGGTTTTCTTTTTTCCATGAAGGCGCGCATGCCTTCTTTCTGATCACGCGTGGCGAATTGCAGCTGGAACGCTTTGCGCTCCAGCATCAACGCCGTATCGAGTGGCGCATTGAGCCCGGCGTTGATAATTTCCTTGATCTGCATGATCGATACAGCGGGCATCGCGGCGATGTCGTTGGCGATTTCGAGCGCGCGCGACAGCGCCTGACCGGACGGCGCGACTTCGCTGACGACGCCCATGCCCAAAGCCTCCGCGGCACTGAACATTTTCCCCGTCATGATCAGCAACATGGCGCGGTGGCGCCCGACGAGCCGGGCCAGTTTTTGTGTGCCGCCACCGCCGGGGAGAATGCCGACCTTTACCTCGGGCAGGCCGAGCCTTGCCCCCTCACCCGCAATAATGATGTCTGCGCACAATGCCAGTTCGAGTCCGCCCCCAAGCGCAAAGCCCTCCACCGCGGCGATAAGTGGCTTTGGACAGTCCATGAGCGCGCGCCAGTATTTCTGCACATTGCGCGACATGACCTCGACAGGACCCGCCTCGGCCATCTCGCCGATGTCGGCGCCGGCTGCAAAAGCGACTTCCGAACCGGTGATGATGACACAGCGCACGGCATTGTCGGCACCGCAGCGAGTCACTTCGTCGGCGAGCCGCGTGCGCACATCCAGATTGAGCGCATTGCGCACCTGCGGGCGGTTGATCCTCACGACAACAATGTCGCTGGACGGACGTTCAACGATGAGGGAATCCGGCGCGGCCATGGCGATCGACCCAGAGGAAATGACGTCGGGGCCTTACCTAGCAGATCGCGGGCCCGGAAGGCTATTTGCGGCAAGGCTATTTGCGACTTGGATCGATCACGGCCAGCGCGTCGATGACCCCGGCTCCGACCTCATTGCGTTTGCCCGGAATTCGGGTCGCGGCACGGGTGAGGCTGGCGCGGACCTGGACCGGCGTGAGGTTCGGTTTCGATGCCAGCAGGAGGGCCGCGACCCCGCTGGCATGCGC
>DASSSM010000226.1:0-3904 GCA_035708425.1 Pseudolabrys sp. | reverse complement strand
AGCGGGCGGCCGGGCGCCAGCAGCTGCGCAAGCACGCTGGGAGCGGACTTTTGCGGCGATCCGGCACCAATTTCCAGGGTTCGGGCCATTCCCATGCCGGTCGCTTTGCGCGGTCGGCGGGGAGCTGTCAAGCGCGCGTGGATGCGTCAGTAGGTGATTTTTAGCGGCAGCAGTTTGGCGTTTTCGATCCAGCGTTTGACCATTTTTTCCGACGGCAAAAGCCGGACCAGCTTGCGCTTCCGGTTCGCGTCGGCCATCGCTCTGGCGAGATTGATCGGGTTTCGGTACTTGAGCTCCTTGACGGTATCGACGCCTGCCGCCTGCAGCAATTCGGCGTACTCCTTACGCACGCCTTTGATGCGCATGCGGTCCGCAACGTTCGCCCAGTAGAGCAGCTGTTTCTCGTTGAAGCCGGTTCTCGTAGCGAGCACCTTGCGTCCCTTCACCGTACGGGCCGCCTCGAGCAGGCGGTCGGTTGACCTGATCCCCACCGACTTGAGAACGGCGGCAACCTCGCCGTCGACTCCGTCGATATCGGTGATGGGATAGGACATTCCTTGCCTCCGCCGCGTTTTTTCTAGTTATCGTTCAAGTGAACCGGTTCAAACAAACTGACTCAGGCCCGGGATCGCTCCGACGATTTCCCCCACGGCATCGTCGCCGATTTTTTCCCGGGCATAGGCGATAGTTTCGCGAGTGACGCCCTGCACCTGACCCATGCTCAGCCCTGCCGACATCATCTTCGTCCCGGCCCCCATGATGCCGCTCACGGGAAACGCGCCACCAGATTCCGAATGTTGTGCGAGTAAGGCTTCCACCCCTGGAAGGCGATCAATGAGAGCCTGTACTTTGTCAGGCGGGCCCTCCTTGCGGAGGAAATCGAGGATAATGCCAACCGCCTTCTCGGCGGTCCCGCGATCGACGCCGACATTGGCAACGAGACGGCCGACTAACTCATCCATGACCCCTCACCCCCGCACTTGTGGCGGATTGGAGTCCATATTGAACATCGATTTCGGCCATGACAAGCGGGGTTGAGTCGCATTTGTCTCAAGTGCGACCGCGTTGCAACATTCAACCGGCGTACCGTAGTGGCATTTCGGATGAGATCGCGTGCCGACGAGGTGGTGCAACACGGTTCCTGCTAGAAGTTGCGGCATTGAACGCCATCCAGTCTCTTTAAGATGCATTCTTGCCCATTGGTGCGATCATAAAACTTGAGGTAGATGTCGCAGGCACTTTATCGGCGTTCCATCTGTTGCCGAAAAGCCCCGCTAGAATAAGGATATACAGGCCACGTGTTGATCGTCCGGTTTTTCAATCGGGCTTGCATTTACGGAGTTGCTCATGAGCACACTCGACGCGGTTCTCGACCGCATCGACCGAGATATCGACCAAAGTCTTGACCGTTTGTTCGCTTTGTTACGGATCGCATCGGTTTCGACGGATCCGGCCTTCGCCGGTCAGTGTCGTGCGGCCGCGGAGCATGTTGCCGCAGACCTGAAATCAATCGGCTTTGAGACAAGCGTGCGCCCGACGGAAGGTCATCCGGTCGTGGTTGGAAAAGCGAACGGGGCGGCGGGACCCCGGGTGCTGTTTTACGGGCACTACGACGTCCAGCCCGTCGATCCGCTGAATTTGTGGAAGACGCCGCCGTTCGAGCCTCGCGTCGAAACGCTGCCGGATGGGCGCAAAATCATCGTCGCGCGCGGGGCCTGCGACGACAAGGGGCAGGCTATGACCTTCATAGAGGCCTGCCGCGCCTTCAAAGCGGTCACCGGCAAGCTGCCGCTGCCCATTACCACAATGATCGAGGGGGAAGAGGAGTGTGGCTCGCGCAATTTGTTCAAGTTCGTGCGTGACAATTCCGCGGAGTTCAGGCTCGACCTCGCGCTGGTCTGCGATACTGCAATGTGGGATGCCGCCACCCCCGCAATAACAACGTCTCTGCGCGGACTAGTCTACGAGGACGTGAAAATTACCTGCGCCGACCGCGACTTGCACTCCGGCGTATTCGGCGGGGCGGCGCAAAATCCGTTGCGGTTGCTGGCAGCAATTCTCGGCGCGATGTGGGACGGCAACGGCCGCGTCACGATTCCCGGCTTTTACGACGGGGTGAAGGAACTGCCAGCTGACATCAAGGCCGACTTGAAAGGTCTCAATCTTACGCCGGAAAAATTTCTGGGCCCGATCGGTCTGAAAAAACCGTCCGGCGAAAAGGATCGCATGCTGATCGAAATGGTCACGACGCGTCCGACGGCCGAAATCAACGGCATCATCGGCGGATATACCGGGGAGGGCGCCAAGACCGTCATTCCGGGCGAAGCCAGCGCGAAGGTCTCATTCCGGTTGGTCGGCGCGCAGGATCCAGAAAAAGTGCGTGACGCTTTCCGTGCCTTTGTGCGCGAGCGACTGCCTTCCGACTGCAGAGTGGAATTTGGCAATTTTGGCTTGGCCCCGCCCTTGCAACTATCATTTGACAATCCGGCACTCAACAAAGCGCGGGATGTGCTCGCTCAGGAGTGGGGACACAAGGCGGTGACAGTCGGCGCCGGCGGGTCGATCCCGATCGTGGCAGACTTCAAGAGCGTGCTCGGGATGGACTCGCTTCTCGTCGGGTTCGCACTTGACGATGACCGCGTGCACTCGCCGAACGAAAAATTCGACCTGAGGTGCTACCACAAAGGCATCCGCTCCTGGGCGCGCATTCTCCACGCGCTCGCAGAAGCCTAGCGCCCGGCTATCTAAGTTGGTCCGCGACCTTGTCGATGCCGGCTTGCGAGCAAACGTCGTCCTTGCCGGGCGAGCCTGAGACGCCGACCGCGGCCACGACCTCGTCGCCGGCCTTGATGGGCAGGCCTCCGCCCAATGCGAGCACACGAGTGTATTGCCGCGAGCCGACAGTGTCCGGCCGGTCAGACAGGCGTTTCACGAAATCGGCAGATGGTTGGCTGAACGTCCGCGCGGTGTAGGCCTTGCGCTCGGCTCCTTCCGGCGTATGCAATCCGGCACCGTCGCCGCGAAGCATGACGATCGTCAGGCCGCCTTTGTCCACGACCGCGACTGAAACCTTGAAGCCCATGCTCTCGCATTGCGCCAGCGCCGCCTGGGCGATCGTCTGAGCCATGGCAAGCGAGACGTTCTTTTGGGTGACGAGTCCCTGGGCGAAGACCGTCGATGACAGTGCGGTTGCAATTGCCAGACCCGCAAAAGTCTTGAGTGAAAGCGACATTGGGTATGCCTCCTTGCGGCACGCTAGCCCCGCAAGAACTTACCCCGGAGCCGGTCGCTTATTTCAAAACCACGGAAATGTGAGCAGCTATTTTTTCAGCTTGTACCCGGTTCTGAACATCCACCACACCGTCGCGAGGCACGCCGCAAGGAAAAGGAGTGTCATGCCGACACTGACGCCGGGGCTCACATCGGCGATCTCGAAGAAGCTCCAGCGGAAACCGCTGATCAGATAAACGACCGGGTTGAACAGCGCGATCGTCTGCCAGATCGGCGGCAGCACGCTGGTCGAGTAGAAGGTCCCACCGAGGAAGGTCAGCGGTGTGATAATCAGCAGTGGTACAATTTGAAGCCTCTCAAAGCCTTCGGCCCAAATACCGATAATGAATCCGAGCAAACTGAATGTCGCGGCAGTCAGCAACAGGAAGGCGACCATCCAGAACGGATGCGCGATTTGCAGCGGCACGAAAAGCCACGACGTTGCCAGGATGATCAAACCGAGGATGATCGACTTCGTCGCCGCCGCTCCCACGTAGCCGAGCACGATCTCGAAGGGAGACACCGGCGCCGAGAGGATTTCGTAAATCGTCCCGGTAAAGCGGGGGAAATAAATTCCGAAGGATGCGTTCATCGTGCTCTGTGTGAGCAGCGTCAGCATGATAAGACCGGGGAC
>DASSSM010000225.1:0-3705 GCA_035708425.1 Pseudolabrys sp. | reverse complement strand
GTCGATCGCCTTGCGGATTTCCGCCACCGGCGAAAGGCAACCAGTCGAGGTTTCATTGTGCAGGAAGCAGACCGCCTTGATCTCCTTGCCCTTGTCTTCGCGCAGGCGCGCCTCGATCGCGGCGGGATCGGCGCCGATGCGCCAGTCGGTCGCAATGAATTCCGGCTTGAGGCCGAGCTTCTCGGCCATCTTTTTCCACAACGTGGCGAACTGGCCGGTCTCGACCATCAGCACCTTGTCGCCGGGCGACAGCGTGTTGACGAGCGCGGCTTCCCAGGCGCCGGTTCCGGTCGCGGTATAGATAATGACGGGATTTGTGGTCTTGAAAATGGTCTTGATGCCGTCCAGGCATTTCTTGGCCAGCTTGGCGAATTCAGGACCGCGGTGATCGATGATCGGCGTGTCCATCGCCCGCAGAATCCGGTCCGGCAGCGGCGAAGGCCCCGGGATGTGGAGAAAGTGTCGCCCGACCGTACGCGAGGAATTCTTAGCCATAGGCAGTCTGCTCCTGAAACGGCAGCTTTTAGGGGGTTAGCGTGGTTTGGCCACGGGCGCGGTCCGATCAGGGGCGGCGCTTGTCGCGTTGAACTATGAATGCAACATTGCGGTCAAGCGGTTTTCCGCAAGGCAAACTAGTCCTTATGCATAGGCTTAGCGCCGCCCAAAAAGGATAAGAAAACGTGGCCGTTGTCATGCCCGGTCTGGAGCGCCGGCTGAGGGCCGAATTGACCGGCGAGGTGCAATTCGATGCATTTTCGCGCGGTCGCTATTCAACCGATGCCTCCCACTATCAGGTCATGCCGGTGGGCGTGGTCGCGCCGCGCACGATCGAAGAGGCCGATCGGGCGATAGCAATTGCCCGCAGCGAGGGGGCGAGGGTTCTGGCACGCGGCGGCGGTACGTCGCAGGCCGGCCAGGCGGTCGGCCAGGCGCTCGTCGTCGACTGCTCGAAGTACCTCACGCGCATCCTGGATCTCGATGTCAAGCACAGGCGCGTGACGGTCGAGCCCGGGATCGTGCTCGACGATCTCAATCGCCAGCTCAAGCCGCACGGGCTGTGGTTTCCCGTCGACATCTCGACGTCATCGCGCGCGACCATCGGCGGCATGGCGGGCAACAATTCGTGCGGCGGGCGCTCGATGCGCTTCGGCACGATGCGCGACAACGTCATCTCGATCGAGGCGTTGCTGGCGGACGGCACGCTTGCGCATTTCGGCCGCATCGGCGGCAATCTCAAGGATGTGCCGGCGCCGCTGCGGCCGCTCGCGAAAGATCTGCTTGCCATCGGCGCGCGCGAAGCCGGTGAGATCGCCGAGCGGTTCCCCAAAGTGCAGCGCCGCGTCGGCGGCTACAATCTCGACGCGCTGGTGCCCGGCAAGAATGACATCAACCTCGCGCACGTCCTCGTCGGCGGGGAAGGGACGCTGGCATTTTCAACACGCATCGAGTTGAAGCTTTCGCCGTTGCTCGGCCGCCGCGCGGTCGGCGCATGCCACTTCGGCAGCTTCTTCGAGGCGATGAATTCGGCGCAGCAAATCGTCCGCCTCAAGCCGATCGCAGTGGAATTGATCGACCGCACGATGATCGAGCTCGCGCGCAAGATTCCGATCTTCCAGCCGACGCTCGACAAGTTCGTGCGCGAGACGCCGGAGGCGATCCTGTTGGTCGAGTTCGGCGAAGACGACCACGAGATCAACCTGCGCATGCTGGCGCAGCTCAAGCAGCTGATGGGCGATCTCGGTTTTGGCTGGGACAAGAGCGGCGCCAAATGGGGCGGAGTCGTCGAAGTCCTTAACCCCGATCTGCAGGCGGCGATCACCGAGCTTCGTACGGCCGGCCTCAACATCATGATGTCGATGAAGGAGGAGGGCAAACCCGTCTCTTTCGTGGAAGACTGTGCCGTGCCGCTCGAGCATCTCGCGGATTACACGTCACGGCTCACGGACATTTTCGAGAAGCACGGTACGCGCGGCACTTGGTACGCGCATGCCGGCTCGGGCTGCCTGCACGTTCGCCCCGTTCTCAATCTTCGCCAGGAAAAAGACGTGCATGCCATGCGCGAGATCGCCGAGGAGGCGTTCGCGATGGTGCGCGAATACAAGGGATCCCATTCCGGCGAGCACGGCGACGGACTGGTGCGCTCGGAGTTCAACGAGCCGATGTTCGGCGCGCGGCTCGCCCGCGCCTTCGAGGAAGTGAAGGACAGATTCGACCCGAAGGGCCTCTTCAACCCCGGCAAAGTCGTGCGTCCGCCGAAATTCGACGACCGCAGCCTGTTCCGCTACGCGCCCGGCTATCACGGCGAGCCGGTCAAGACGCATCTCGACTGGTCGGCTTATCCAGGCTCGGGCGGCGGTTTTCAGGGCGCAGTCGAGATGTGCAACAACAACGGCGCCTGCCGCAAGCTCACCGGCGGCGTGATGTGCCCGAGCTATCGTGTCACCCGCGACGAGCGCGACGTCACGCGCGGGCGCGCAAATACATTACGGCTGGCGGTGACCGGGCAATTGGGCCCGGCCGCGCTCATCGCCGACGAAATGGCCGACACGCTGAAACTTTGCGTGTCCTGCAAGGCCTGCCGCCGCGAATGCCCGACCGGCGTCGACATGGCGCGCATGAAAATCGAAGTTTTGGCGGCCCGTGCGGAGAAGTTCGAGCTTTCGCTGCACGACAAGCTGGTCGGTTTCCTGCCGCATTACGCGCCCTACGCGGTGCGCTGGCATCGTCTCTTCAATATGCGCAATGGAAACGGGCTGTTTCGCAAGGCGTCGGAGGTTATTGCCGGGTTTTCCTCGCGACGCAGCCTGCCGAAATGGCGAAGCGACACCTATCGCGACCGATCCGACTGGCGCTACGTGAGTGGCGAAGACAATGCGGGCGCACGTGAAGTCGTGTTGTTCGCCGACACGTTCAATCGCTACTTCGAGCGTGAGAACCTCGACGACGCCTTGAGCGTGCTCGTCGCCGCCGGCTATCGCGTCTATGCACCGCTCCCGGCCGATCCGAACGAGCGGCCTTTATGCTGCGGCCGCACCTTCCTTGCGGTCGGTCTGGTGGAAGAGGCGCGGCGGGAAATGCAGCGCACGCTGGACGCGCTTGCACCTTATGTAAAACGCGGCATTCCCGTTGTCGGGCTCGAACCGAGCTGCCTCTTCACCTTCCGCGACGAGCTGCCTGCGATGTTCAAGAACGAAGCGGCCGCGTTGCTTACGGCAAATGCGTGGCTGTTCGAGGAATTCATCGCGCGCGAGCACAAACAGGGCCAGCTCAACCTGCCGCTCGGGCCGCTGCCGAAGAAGGCGCTTCTCCACGGCCACTGTCATCAGAAGGCCTTCGACGTCATGAGCGCCGTCGAGAGCACGCTGCGGCTGATCCCGCAGCTGTCGGTCGAGACGATCGAGTCGAGCTGCTGCGGCATGGCGGGAAGCTTCGGCTACCACGCCGACACCATCGAGGTGTCGCAGAAAATGGGCGAGTTGTCCCTGCTGCCCGCCGTGCGCAAAGCGCCGGCCGACGCCATGATTGTTGCCGATGGTGCGTCATGCCGGCACCAGATTTTCGACGGCAGCAAGCGGGAAGCGTCCCACGTGGCGCACGTGCTCAAAATGAGCGTCGACGCGGCAGCCTAATTTGGCGTCATGGCCGGGCTTGTCCCGGCCATCCACGTCTTTGAAAATGGACAAGACGTGGATGCCCGGCATAAAG
>DASSSM010000224.1:0-10116 GCA_035708425.1 Pseudolabrys sp. | reverse complement strand
GGCGAAGCTCAAGGCGCGCGTGAGCGAGCTTGCGGAGTTCAACCCGATGCTGGGCTTCCGCGGCTGCCGGCTGGCCATCCGCTATCCGGAGATCGCCGAGATGCAGGCGCGCGCGATCTTCGAGGCGGCGGTCGCCGCCGGCAAGCGCACGCGCAAGCCGGTGGTGCCGGAGGTGATGGTGCCGCTGATCGCCAGCAAGGCGGAGCTCGATCTGGTCAAGGAGCGCATCGGCGCCATGGCGGCGGCCGTCGCCCAGGAGACCGGCGCCAAGGTCGACTACCAGGTCGGCACCATGATCGAGCTGCCGCGCGCCTGCCTCCAGGCCAGCGAGATCGCGGCCGGCGAGGCCGGGGCCCAGTTCTTCTCGTTCGGCACCAACGATCTCACGCAGACGACCTTCGGCATTTCGCGCGACGACGCGGCGAGCTTCCTCGGCATCTATACCGCGCGCGGAATTTTGCCGGTCGATCCGTTCGTGTCGATCGACACGCAGGGCGTCGGCGAGCTCGTGAAGATCGGGGTTGAGCGCGGCCGCAAGGTGCGCCCGAAGCTCAAGGTCGGCATCTGCGGCGAACATGGCGGCGACCCTGCCTCGGTCGCCTTCTGCCATGAGGCCAAGCTTGACTATGTGTCGTGTTCACCGTTCCGCGTGCCGATCGCGCGCCTTGCTGCGGCCCAGGCCGCGCTCGGCAAAGCCGTCGCCAGTCAGGCTTAGCGCGGGTCCGCAATGGCGATCTTCGACCTGAAAAATCGAGTCGCCTTCGTAACCGGCGGCAATGGAGGCATCGGGCTTGGCATGGCCAAAGGTCTGGCCGGAGCCGGGGCTTCAATCGTCATCGCGGGGCGAAACAAGACCAAGGCACAATCCGCGCTGTCGGAGCTTCGATCACTCGGGGCGCCGGCCGAATTTGTCGATCTGGATGTGCTCAACGAAACGTCGTGCCGTCAGGCAATCCAGAATGCCGTCGGGCGATTTGGCCGCCTCGACATCCTTGTCAACAATGCAGGGACAACGGTTCGCAAGCAGCCGGAAGATCTGACGGCGCAGGAATGGCACCTGGTGATGAACACCAATCTCACCGGCGCTTTTCTGTGCTCGCAGGCCGCCTATCCACACATGGTGCGCGCCGGCGGCGGCAAGATCATCAATATCGGATCGATGATGTCGGTGTTTGCCTCGTCCTATGCCGCGCCTTACGCCGCAAGCAAGGCCGGCATCGTTCAATTGGCCAAATCGATGGCGGTCGCCTGGGCGAAGGACAATATCCAGGTCAATGCGATCTTGCCCGGGTGGATCGATACCGAGCTGACCCAAGGGGCCCGGAAGCAGGTTCAGGGTCTGCACGAGAAGGTGTTGGCTCGTACGCCGGCCCAGCGTTGGGGAGTTCCAGGCGATTTTGCGGGAATTGCCGTATTTCTGGCGTCGCCTGCCTCGGACTTCGTCACCGGCGTGGCGATCGCCGTCGACGGCGGCTATTCAGCTCAAGTCTGATTTGCGGCTCCGCAAAACTCTAAACGGCCACCTTGCCGAGGAAGTCTCCGACTTCCAGCCGCAGGTCGGCGACCGCACGCTCCACCGCTTCGGAGGCATCACGCACGACCTCGGCCGAGCTGCGCGTCTGCGTAGCCGCGCCCGCGACCTCGCCAAGCACTGACACAACGTGATTTGTGCCTTCGGCCGCACTTTGAACACTGCGTGAGATTTCGCCGGTTGCCAGATTCTGCTGTTCGACCGAAGCGGCGACGGCCGACGTATTCCCGTTGATGTCCTGCATGCGCGCGGCGATCTGGCGGATCGCTTCAACCGCGCCTGACGTCGATTCCTGCACGGCCAGAATATGACTGGCGATGTCCTCGGTGGCCTTGGCCGTCTGTACCGCCAGGGATTTCACTTCGGACGCCACCACGGCGAAGCCTTTGCCGGCTTCGCCCGCACGCGCGGCTTCGATGGTGGCGTTGAGCGCGAGCAAGTTCGTCTGCCCGGCAATGTTACGGATCAGCTTGACCACGTCGCCGATCTTCTGCGCGCCGTCTGCAAGACCTGCGATTTCATCGTCTGTTGCGCGCGCCTCGTTGGTTGCAAGCCCGACGACGCTGCTGGTTTGCGTCAGCTGGCGGCTGATCTCACCGATTGATCGCGACAACTCATCAGCCGCAACCGCAGCAGTCTCCACGTTCGCGGAAGCTTCGTTGAAGGCCTGCACCGCGCTCTCCGCCCGCTGCGATGTGTGCTCGGACGAGCCGAACAAAGCGCGAGCAGTCGAGCGCATGGCCGTGGCACTGCTGCTGACGCTGGACAGGAGCTTCTCGATATTTGGACGAAACGAGGCAATGGCGGAGTCGATCGTTGCACGCCGCTGCTCCTGGCTGCGGATGGCGACGCGTTCCTGCTCAGCATGGCGCTGCTCCGTCACGTCCTCGTGCGTGGAGACCCAGCCGCCGCCCGCCAAAGGCTCGTTCTTGGCAAGCACGATGCGGCCATCGCTTGCCTGTACGTAATGCGACTGGCTCGTGCCCTGCGCCATCCCGTCGAGGATTTTCTGCACGTAGCTGTCGACGTCGCCGGAGAACAATCCGGTCTTTTTGCGATACTCGATAAGCCGCTTGAGCGTACAGCCCGGTTTCACAACCCTGGGATCAAGTTTGTACATCTCAAGGTAGCGCGTGTTGAGCAGGGTAATGCGGCCCTGCGCGTCGAACATGTTCAGGCCCTGAGACATGTTGTTTAGGGCAGTCGAGATCCTGCGGTTCTGGTTGCGCAGGCGCCGATAGGTGATGCAGGCCAGCGCGAAGGCGATAAAGCACAGGACGGCGATTACCTGTTGACCTACGACAGTCGACGGCAGGAAGGACACGAACATGCTGGTCCTAAAATTACCTCTGGCGATATTGGGATGCAGCGATTGCGATATAGTTAATTGTTCTTTCCCATTCGTTGACGGCCGGTCACGGTACTATTTGGCGTGATTTTCCGGGGCACAACGGCAGGACGCAGAGTGGCGGGATGAACCGGTCCGGAAGGCTTTTAGGCTACTGGTATGGCGCGGTCTGCATCGCAGGGCTCGGCTTTGGCCTGTTGGGCGAGAGGCGGCCATTCGGACAGAACATCCTCGCGCATCCGTTCATCGTCTATGCCTTTGTGCTGGCAGCCGCCCTCCTCGTTGTTCGCGTCGTTCGGCAGCGGCCGGTGCCGGAGCTCATCCCGGAACGCACGCTTGGTCTGGGATGTGCCGCAGGTGTCGCCCTCTTTCTCGCCGGGAACTTCATTGCCGCGCACCTGGTCGGCCGTTGACCAAGCGTTTACGACGGCGCCGCCCGCCCGCCCGCGGTTAACACCTTCGCAAGGTTAATCGGTTCATAAAAAAACATGTCGCGTTGTCGCCACCCGGCGGCGGGCGGTGGCAGGACGTTGCGGTGTGGCGTTGAGCGAACGGGGAGCAGTTTCGCTTTTGCGTCGGCGGCCGAGTGCTGCGTCGTTCGCCATTGGGCTCGCGCTGCTCGCGATATTCCCGGATGCGATCGGCTTTCAGGACCTTGGCGCCTTGCTTGCGCGGCAGCCGGCCGTTGCCAAGCGCTGGCAGCAGCATCTCATCGCATCGCCGTTCGGCACGATCCACGCGGCCACGTTCAGCCTGCCGCGCCCGATCGGCACCAGCATTCCGCATCCGCCGATCTATGCCCTGGCGAATTTCGACCCGGCCGATATTACCGGCTCGATCGGCAGGCAGTTGCTCGGCGATCCGATGGCGCCGATTCAGTTTCCGAAATCCAATCGCAAGGCCAAGCGCGACTCCGTGGTCTCGCGCCTGCGCGACCCGATGCCGCCGCTGCCGCCGGCGCTTACGATCGAGTCTGTGTCGCAGGCCGAGGTCGACGCCACACTCAAGAAGGATGAAAACGCGCGCTTCGATCCATACGCGCAATATGAATTTGTCCCGGCTCCCGATCAGCGGACTGCAACACCGGACGTCGATATTCCATATGCGGACATTCCACCGGCAAACCTGACGCCGACGGCGCCACAAAATGCATCGCGCAAGGATGCGGCCCAGCTGTTTTTCGGCGTCGACTCGATGGCAACCGGGGACGGAAAGATCGCGCCAAAAATCGCACCTTGGGCGCCAGGCGAAGCACCGGTCGTGCTCGCGTCACGCGGCGATCCGGATATCAAGCAGTCGGCTCTGTCACCGTCGCTGTCAGGCGACGAAAACAAGGGCGGCGAAAGCGTCGCGCGCAAAGGCGAGGTGACCGGTGTCGACCAGCGGCCGCGATCTCCGGCCGAGCGGCTCGCGCTCACGGGGACCGCACGTGCCAAGGCCGAGAAGTGTCTTGCCAATGCCGTCTACTTCGAGGCGCGTGGCGAGTCCGTCCGCGGCCAGATCGCGGTGGCGCAGGTTGTAATGAACCGCGTCTTCTCACCATTCTATCCGAACGATGTCTGCGGCGTGGTCTATCAAAATTCCGGACGGCACTTGGCGTGCCAGTTCACCTTCGCTTGCGATGGCATCCCCGACATCGTCACGGAGCCAGACGCCTGGGAGCGCGCCAAGCGAATTGCGCACGACATGCTCGACGGCAAGCTCTGGATGCCGGAGGTATCGAAATCGACCCACTACCACGCCTACTGGGTCCACCCGGATTGGGTTAACGAGATGAAGAAAGTTTATAGGCTGGGCGTGCATACCTTCTATCGCCCGCGCGCATGGGGCGACGGTGAGGATGAACCGACCTGGGGCGATCCTGCGGAAACGGAGAAAGAAGCCGCCAAGGAAGAAGCGCATGGCCCGGTAAGTCACAGCAAAGAATGGCTTAAATCGGAAGAGGGGCAGACGTTGCTGCGCCAGAGCGCCCGCAAATAACGCTTCACTCCAAGGAGCGTATGTGCCGTGCAAATGCGGACGATCACGAATTTTCGTTTTGGCAGCGCCGAATGAGCCTATATGTTCCGCGCGAGCTTTCAGCCGGAGCAATTCAATGTCGGTGCAATCGACGACGGGGAACATGATCGCGGTGAGCGCGTGGCGCACGCCGCTGGTCATTATCACCTGCGGTTGCCTGATCGGTGCGATCGGATTCGGCCCGCGGGCGGCGCTCGGCCTGTTTCTCACGCCGATGTCGTCGGCCTACAGCTGGGGCCGCGACGTGTTCGCGCTCGCGCTCGCGATTCAGGTTCTGATTTGGGGCGCGGCCACTCCTTTCGCCGGCGCCATCGCCGACCGCTTCGGTTCGCTGCGTGTGCTGTCGGTCGGCGCGGTACTCTATTGCGCCGGGCTCGTGCTGATGGCGCAATCGACTACGCCCGGCATGCTCAATTTATCCGCCGGGGTTCTCACCGGTCTCGGCATTGCGGGCACATCGTTCACGCTGGTGTTGGCAGCGTTCAGCAAGCTGATGCCTGTCGAGTGGCGCGGCGTCGCCTTCGGTGTCGGCACGGCAGCCGGCTCGGTCGGTCAGTTTCTGTTTTCGCCACTGGCGGTGGGGTTCATCGACTTTCTTGGCTGGCAGCAAGCCTTGGTTACTCTCGGAATCATTACACTTTTGATGATCCCATGTGCCTTCGGCGTGCGCACTCCACCGATGGATGTCGCCGTGACTCCGGGCGGCGCGCAGAAGCAATCGCTGGTGCAGGCCCTGTCGGAAGCATTCGGTCACCGCAGCTACGTCCTGCTTGTGATCGGCTTCTTCACATGCGGCTTCCAGCTTCTGTTCATCACTGTGCATCTGCCGTCATATCTCGTAGACTGCGGGCTTTCGGTCGATGCCGGCGCCTGGACCATCGGCGTCATCGGCCTGTTCAACATCTTCGGCTCAATCGCCGCCGGCTGGCTCGGCGACAAGATGCCGAAGCGCTACCTGCTTTCGGTCATTTATCTCCTGCGCTCGCTGGCCGTTGCAATCTTCATTTCTCTTCCCGTCACGTCAGTTTCGGCGGTCGTTTTCGGCGCGTCGATGGGCCTGCTTTGGCTTTCGACGGTGCCGCCGACGTCCGGGCTTGTCGCATTGATGTTCGGCACGCGATGGATGGCAACGCTTTTTGGCTTTGCCTTTTTCAGCCATCAGGTCGGTGGCTTCCTCGGCGTATGGCTCGGCGGCGTTTTGTTCGAGCGCACCGGCTCCTACGAGGTGATCTGGTGGCTGTCGATTGCGCTCGGCATCATCTCGGCGGTCATCAATCTTCCGATCGTCGAAAAGCCGGTCGTCCGCGCCGAGCCGGTTCTGGCCTGAACGCTTGCGCCCGGGCCCGGGCCGCGCCATGAATGCCGGGATGAACCGGCGAGGCGCACGTGGCGGCATTCAAGGCGATTGTGATTGAGAAGGCGGAGGGCGGCACAAAGGCCGCTCTCACCGACTTCGACGACGCCAACCTGATGGAGGGCGACGTCACTGTTCGCGTCGAATATTCGACGATCAACTACAAGGATGGACTCGCCATCACCGGCAAGGCGCCGGTGGTGCGGCGCTTTCCAATGATCGCGGGTATCGACTTTGCGGGCACGGTGGAATCGTCCGGCAATGCGGCGTGGAAACCGGGCGACAAGGTCATCCTCAACGGTTGGGGCTGCGGCGAGATGCATCTCGGCGCCTACGCCGAAAAATCACGCGTGAAAGGCGACTGGCTCGTGCCGCTGCCGAAGACGATGAGCGCGCGCGAAGCGATGGCGATCGGCACCGCCGGCTACACGGCGATGCTGGCGGTGATGGCGCTTGAGCGCCACGGTGTCACTCCATCGAGCGGTCCGATCGCAGTGACCGGCGCGGCCGGCGGCGTTGGATCCGTGGCGATTGGGGTTCTGTCCAAGCGTGGGTTTGCAGTCCACGCGGTGACCGGCCGTCCCCAGGAGGCTGACTACCTCAAAGGGCTGGGCGCCACCGAAATCGTCGAGCGCAAGGAGTTGGCCGGTCCCGCCAAGCCTCTGGCGAAAGAGCGCTGGGCGGGCGCGATCGATGCCGTCGGTTCGACCACGCTGGCGAATCTGCTGTCGATGACCCGCTACGGCGGAGCGGTAGCGGCGTGCGGGCTTGCCGGCGGTATGGATCTGCCCGGGTCGGTTGCCCCGTTTATTTTGCGGGGGGTGTGTCTTTACGGCATCGACTCGGTGATGTGCCCCCTGGACCGGCGCAAGGAGGCCTGGAAACGGCTGGAAACCGACCTGGATCGCCAAAAACTGGCCACGATGACCCGGGAAATAGGCCTTTCGGACGTATTCGGGGCGGCATCCGAGATCGTTTCGGGCGCGGTCCGGGGCAGGATCGTGGTCAAAATCGGGTAAACACGTTCAGGATTTGTCGACGAAAGCCGTGCATAATTTGTTAGGCGTCAAATTCAGGCCGAGGGTGCAGTAAACTGTTGCGTAAATCGGAGTACGGGGATGGTGCGTAGTTTTGCATTGATGGTCGGCCTGTTGGCCGCGGTGCCGGCGGTTGCGGGCGAGATGTCCGCCGAGGAGGCCCGCCGCTTCGTCATCGGAAAGATATTCAGCTACACCTGTTTCGAGGGCACGCGCGGACAGGGCCGCGTGAATTCCGACGGCTCGGTGACCGGCTCCATCCAATTCCAGGGTTCAGGCGAGGTACGTCACGCGCACCTGCCGGCTAACACGCTCCACGTCAAAGGCGAGTCAGTCTGCGCATCGCTGCGCGGCCTGCCTCTCCAGCCTTGCTTCAATCTGGAACGCACAAGCGCAAGCAGCTTCCGCGGATCGGTATCGGGGCTGGGCTTTGCCTATTGCGACTTCACACGGCCCGGCCGAACGACCGTCGCGCACAGCGTGCAGCGTACGAACACCGCGCAGCCGCTGGGCCTGCGCCCAACGCTCACTGCCGACACCAATAACTGAGCGTCAGTCTTTCGCCGGAAAGATCATGCACGTCGTCGTGGCGTGCGCATAAAGCCTGCCAGCGCGGTCTTTGAGGTCGCCTTCCGACGTCGCGACCGTGCGTCCGCGATGGACGATGCGGCCTTCAGCGCGAACTGGACCGGTGTCCTTGCTCAAGGGCCGCACAAGATTGAATTTCAGCTCCAGCGTCGTCCAGGTGTCACCCTTGGCGATCGTCGAAAATATCGCGCAGCCGAGCGCCGAATCGAGGAGGGTTGCCGCAAATCCGCCGTGCACGGTTCCGATCGGGTTGTAATGACGGAAGTCCGGCAGGCCTTCGAAGACCGCACGGCCATCTTCCGCCTCGGCCAGGTGAAAGCCCATCAGCTCGCTGATCGGTGGATTGGGTAGTTCGCCGGCGATGATCGCCTTGAGAAACGAAAGGCCGTCGTACGATTTCAAAATGTCCGGCGAGACGACGCCATAGGTCTTCGCGCTCTTGTTCATGCCATTCCCCGCGTCGGTTATCCCGACGTTATAGCGTCCCTGCGCGCGGGGAACAGCATGCGCTGGTAGATCCACCCGATGCCAACCAGGACCGCGCCGAGACCGATGAAGGAGAGTGCGCGGAAAATACCGGTCAGGTCCGACATATCGACCAGAAACACCTTGCCGATTGTCAGGGCGACAACCGCGGCGGAGGCAAGGCGCGCCGGCTGCGATTGCAGCCGGAAACCGGCGATCAACAGCAATACGCCGAAGACGAGCCAGACCGCGGAATAAGTGTACTGCTCGGCGTCCGTCGTTGCACCGCGCGTGAGAATTTCGCCGTGGAAAAGCGTCCGCACCTCAAGTCCCAAATACATCAGGGCCAAACCGACCGCCGCTGTTGCAGCGATGGCGCGGTAGGCGAGCGGCCTGTTGTTTCGTGCGATCAAGGCGAGGATCGCCGCGAGCAGTGCCGGAATGCCATAGCCAAGCAGAACCAGATTGAAGAACACGCCTCCGACCGGCCGACCCGTGAGCATCGGGTTGACGCCCACGACCAGACCGAACAGCGTCGCCAGCAGGGTCGCCGCGAAAATCAGAAGCGCGCCGGCGTTGTGCACGACGCTATTGGTTCGCATACGCAGGCGCTCAAGCCCGATGGCCATCGCGAATCCAACGCAAACCTGCATGGCGATTTCCGCCAAGGCTGCCGATTGCCGGAAGACGTCGCCATTGTTCATGTAATGGCGAATTTGGAGCAGCACGAGCAGAACCGTGAACAGGATCGCCGCTGCTTCCGCCAGGCGCGTGGGCATATCGTCGGCGCGTCGGCGCAGCAGATAGCCTGCATACCAGAACGATGCGGCCGGCACGCCATACCCATAGAGAAGCCAGTTGAAGATCGGCGTCGTGCCGACGTCGCGGCCGACGATGCGCGGCTCGTAACCGACGCGCATCAGCACAACGACGATGATGGCGGCCGCCAGATAGCGCAACGCGGGCAGAGGCCGCCGTTCCGAAATCCAGGCGATGCCGGGGACCATCAATGCGAGACCGACAGTGAGCCAGCCCTTGTCGAGCGCAAATGTTAGCGCAAGCGCGAGCGAGGCAACCGCGCCCGCTGCGTAAATGGCCGCCGCCGACGCCAGCCCCGGCTGCGGCTGCCGCTTGCCCAGATATTCGGTCGTGTAACCGTAGAGTGCGGCCAGGGCGAGCGCCAGGGCGGCAAACGGGATCGAGCGGTCGAGGTTGGCAATTCGCAGATAAAGCGCAATCAGGATGACGATGGGAACGACGACACCGGTCAGGCTCCATAGCTGCGCATTGAGCGCAGTTGCGGTGCGGCCCTGCGCGGCGAACGCCGGCAATCCAAAGATCACTGCGAGTGCGGCGCCGAAAACCAGATGCAATGTCGTTCCCGCGGGCGGTCCGGGAATAGCGCCGCGCGTCACGCCAGGCGAAAGCACAAGTGTTTCCACGAACTCGGGCGCCGCCCACTGGATCATCACCGCTGCAGCGAAGACGCCCGCGGCGGGCAGAGCCCAGAGCGCCGCTTCCGTGTGCCACGCGATCGCAACGGTTGCGGCCGCGAGCAACGTAAAGGTCGCGAGTGCCGTACTGTCATGGTCGCTGTTGATGACCAGGAAAGCCGCGGCAAACAAAAATGCGCCGATCGACCCGGAGGACACCCCGTCAACTTTTCCGGGCTCGGCGGGCGGGCCGTATTTCAGCCCGGACACGATAAGCGCGGCCGCAAGTGCAAAACCCGCAACGACGTGGAACAGGTGTGCCGCCAGTGCCTCGATGTAGT
>DASSSM010000223.1:0-3020 GCA_035708425.1 Pseudolabrys sp. | reverse complement strand
TGAGCTTTGCACCGATCAAGTTTCTTCATCCCCTGCGCGTGCAGCGCTGGCGCCCGATCAACATCGGACTTTTGGCGGCATGGGCGGTTCTGGCGCTCATCGCCGTCGTTCAGGATCTCTCGCCGGGACTTTATGTAACGCTGCCGCTGTCTCTCATTGCGGTCTATTTTTTTCTTATCGGATTGTTGCGAACGCCAGCCTGATCGTGTTCGATCGCCGCCGGAAATTACGGAGCAAGCCATGTCCCGACCCGTTCTGTTGATCGCCGGCGGCAGCCGCGGTATCGGCGCTGCCACCGCGAAATTGGCGGGCGCGCGCGGTTACGACGTTGCGGTCAACTACAAAAGCAACTCGAATGCCGCGGCCGGCGTCGTCGAGGCCGTGAAAAAGACCGGAGGCAAGGCGATTGCAGTGCAGGGCGACATGGCGCTCGAGAAGGATATCGAGCGGGTGTTCGACGCCACCACAGATGATCTCGGGCCGATCACCCACTTCGTGCACAGCTCGGGGATCATCGGCGACAATTCCCGGCTCGATGAAGTCAGTTCCGCCACAATCCGCGAGGTGCTCGACCTCGATACCTTCGGCGCATTGCTATGCCTGCGCGCCTGCGTCAAGCGCATGTCGACCAAACACGGCGGCAAAGGCGGGTCGGTCGTGATGCTGTCGTCGATGGCGGCCCCGCTGGGCGGCGCCAATGAGTGCGTGTGGTATGCGGCTGCCAAAGCGGGGGTCGATTCCATGGTGATCGGCGTATCGCGGGAGGTCGCCAAGGAGGGAATGCGCGTCAATGCGATAACGCCGGGCGTGATCGACACCGACATCCAGCCGCCCGGGCGGGTCGAGCGCGTGACGCCCATGCTTCCGATGGGCAGGGCGGGGCAGGCCGACGAAGTTGCGGAAGCCGTGCTCTTCCTGCTTTCGGATGGCGCGTCCTACATCAACGGCGCAAACTTGCGCGTGTCTGGCGCACGCTGATCCGCCTTGCGCTCGGCGATTGGCCGCCTATGATCGCCGCCTAAATTCCATCCGATAACAACACAATCGTATTCCAAGGAGTGAAACATGGTCGCGGCAGTGCGCGTTCACAAACCCGGCGGTCCCGAGGCGTTGACGTACGAGGACGTACAAATCGCCGCACCAGGCCAGGGCCAGATCAAGATCAAGCAGCACGCCTGCGGCGTCAATTTCATCGACGCCTATTTCCGTATGGGCATGTATCCCTCGCCTGTCGGCCTGCCGTTCATTGCCGGCAACGAGAGCGCCGGCGAAGTCGTGGCGGTGGGTCCGGGCGTGACCGACGTTAAGGTCGGCGACCGTGTCGCATTTGTCGGTCCACTCGGCGGCTACGCGGGGGAACGGCTGGTGCCGGCCGATCGCGCAGTCAAATTGCCTTCTAATATTTCGTATGAGCAGGCGGCCGGCATGATGCTCAAGGGCATGACCGTGCAATATCTGCTCAACCGCACCTACAAGGTCGAGAAGGGCACCGTCTGCCTGATCCACGCTGCTGCCGGCGGCGTCGGCCTGATCGCCTGCCAGTGGGCCAACCATCTTGGCGCGACCGTCATCGGCACCGTCGGTACGAAAGAGAAGGCCGAGCTTGCCAAGAAGAATGGCTGCCACCACACCATCCTTTATCGCGATGAGGATTTTGTCGCGAAAGTCAAGGAGATCACCAGCGGCAAGCTCTGCGACGTCGTCTATGACGGAATCGGCAAGACGACGTTCCCGGCTTCGCTCGACTGCCTGCGCCCGCTCGGCTACTTCGTGAGCTTCGGCAGCGCGTCAGGGCAGATCGAGGCGTTCAACATCAACATTCTGCAGACCAAGGGCTCATTGTTTGCAACCCGGCCGACGCTCAACAATTACGTCGCCAAGCGCGACGATCTGGTCGCAACCGCCGCCGACCTGTTCAAGGTGGTCGGCTCCGGCGCGGTGAAGATCCCGATCAACCAGAAATACCCACTCAAGGACGCGGCCAAGGCGCACAAGGAAATGGAAGGCCGCGACACGACCGGCTCAACCATTTTGATGCCATAGGCCTGCCAGATGCGTTTGGGTGCGGCGGCGGTGACAATTCTCATCGCTGCCGCACCCTTTTCCCCTGCGCTCGCTGTTGATGATGCCGAAGCGCTGGCGCTTGTGGAGAAGCACTGCGTGATGTGCCACGCGACGAAACCGACGCATGAAAGTTTTCAGGAAGCGCCAAAAAATATAACTCTGGAAACCATCGCCGATATCAAGAAACACGCCGCAACAATCTCCGCGCAAACGGTGCGAACCAAGGTCATGCCGCTCGGCAACCAAACCGGCATGACCGATGAGGAACGTGCTACGCTCGCTCAATGGCTGAAGAATCAGCAGTAAGCGGCGACGCCAGGCCGTGGGGCTTTTTCGCCACGTTCGTCCTTGGCGCGATCGCGCTTCTCGCCGGCCAGCTTGCGGGCATGGCGGCACTGGTCGGCTGGTACGGTTTCGATCTGCGGAATGTACCCGTGCTGAGCCAGCATGGCGGCGCCATCATCGTGTTCATCTTTGTATCGGCGCCCGTGCAAGTCGCGATCCTGGCGCTGGCGGCTGGCCACAAAGGCAGCATTGCCGACTATCTCGGTTACAAGCTGCCGCGCCGCGGCGAAGTGGTGCTCTGCCTGGCAATTCTGGCCGCGATGATCGCAGTCGGCGATGCCATGAGCTGGCTGGCGGGCCGGAGCGTCGTCGACCGCTTCCAGACCGACATCTATCAGGCAGCGAATAGCGTGGGTCTGTTGCCGTTGCTGCTGGCGGCGGTCGTGGTTTTCATCCCGATCGGCGAAGAGACTTTGTTCCGCGGCTTCCTGATGCGCGGTTGGCTGCGTTCGCCTCGCTCCGCCTGGCCCGTCGTCCTCGTCACGGCGGCGCTGTTCGCGATTAGTCACATCCAATACGTGTGGTTCATGATCGGGCAGGTTTTTGCTTTAGGCGTGCTGTTCGGCTGGTCGCGATGGGCGACCGGCTCAACCCTCCTGACCATGATGATG
>DASSSM010000222.1:0-4304 GCA_035708425.1 Pseudolabrys sp. | reverse complement strand
CCGTTCGGGATCGGGAATTCGCCGCCGGCAATGAATGTTGCCGTCTCTCCGGAAATCGCGGTCAGGTTGGGCTCGGCCAGCGTGCGGATGACCCCCGCGCGTTCCATGGCACGCAGCGTCGCGTTAACGCTAGGGAAGTTGCCGTGAATAAAGCTGTCGGCTATGGGTTGACCGGTGACCGAGAACGGATTGGTCGAGTTGAAATTCACCACGGCCGTTCCGTAGTTGATGCTTCCCGAAAGATCGATACCGAGCTGCTTGATGACGTCGCGCCGCACCTCGGCGACGGTCACCTTGAGCAACACCTGATTACGTCCACGGATCGCAAGGCCGTTTACGACCTTCGTTTCACTGCCGACCAACCGCGCAGCAATCTCGAAAGCCTGCTGAGATTCGGCGGCACTGGCTGCCGTGCCGGAAAGCATGACGCCGTCCGCTCCGACACCTTCGATGTGAATATCCGAATCCGGCATCGACTGCTTGAGTGCCGCGCGCACGCCATTGAGGTCACGCGTTACGGCTATATCGAAGCCAGCGATTTGCTTACCGTCGGCATCAAAAAAGAAAATGTTCGTCTGCCCGACCGCAACACCGATCATGTATACCCGCCGTGAAGAACGAACGACCGCGTTTGCAATCTTGGGATCAGCGACCAGCACGTCCTTGATATCGGCGGGGAGATCGATCGCGACTGATTTGCCGATCCCGAGCGGGATGAAACGTGACGTACCTTCGCTTGCGGCGACCTTGACGGCGCTCTTTTGCGGGCCGTCCGCTGCGGGCGCGGGCAAGATCGGCGTGAGCGCCATGAAGGCGATCAGCGCTCCCAGTGAGGCAGTGTGGGTCAATGTCCTGGTCGCCATGTCCCCTTGATCCCCCAATATTCACCTTGGTGTGGTTGTGGTGCTCACGCCAAACCGGACAACGTTGACGTTTTGACGGGTCGAATCGTCCGTCTTTTCCTCGAGAGTTCCGTCGGCAATGCTTCGCAGCGACAGCGACAGAACGCCGATCTGGTGTGACAGCGCCAAGGTTTCCGCCTGACCGGGCGTAAGCTCGAGCGTCGCTGTCTTGCCGACGACGACCTTCTGGCCGTTCTTTTCCTCCACGTTCTGGTCGATCGCCAGAACGCGAATATTGCGGAGAATTGTCTCGCTAGTGCGTTCACCGCCTTTATCGTCGCGATTGCGCGGCGTCATGATGACGTCGACGCGGTCATTCGGGAGGATGAAGCCGCCGACGCCCGATTCAGGGGTAATTTGAGTTGCTACGGCGCGCATGCCCGACGGAAGGATTGCGGCCATGAACCCGGAGCCTTTTGCATTCACGAGTTTCGCTTCGCGAATCGGCTCGCCGGCGACAAATGGCGCGCGCACGATCATGCCCGTGAGATTTTCAAGCGCTTTCGGACGATCGCTTTTGCGGATAAAATTTCCTGCGGCGGTGGTCGCGGGCCAAGCCTGCCAGCTCACGTCGGCCGGAGACAGTGCTTGACCTCTGGGAAGATCCGATTTGGCCACAAGAATCTCGACAGTGTCGAACTTGGGCGCCTCGGCCTTCGGCGCCGGCGTCCTATCGGATCGGCCAGCCAGCAGTGCGGCGACGCCACCTGCGGCCAGCGCGACGGTCAGTACTACGACACGTGCAGCTTTCATACGCTCACTCTCACCATGACCTGACGGCAAACTTGGCCGCGTAAACCACATGGCCGCTGGTGCGGCCTTTGCACCGGATTTCAACAGCTAAAGGTCAAGGTATGGTTAAGGAGCGGTATCTAAATCGAGTTAATATTGTATTGCGCCGCTAACGACATCGGTCTCAGAAACCGTAGCCGGGCATCCAGCCGGTTTTGGGGTAGACCGCGAGCGCAGCGGCTGCGAGCGCTATGCCATATGGCACGTCCCCTGCACTGTCATGCAGCCGCTTGATCCAGGCCTGGCGAGAAAGCACGCCCGGCAACGGCAACTTGCGGAATTGCAGCAAGGCCAGAGTGAGTACGCCACCAAAAATCGAGGCGTACAGCAGATAGTCGAGCAAATGAGCGAAACCAAACCACAGGGCGGTTGCCGCGGCGAGCTTCGCATCGCCGCCGCCGATCCAGCCTTGCGAAAAGAAAACAAACGCAACGGCCAGCACAACCGCGGCAGCAGCAAGGTGCATGCCAATGGTGTAGAGGTCCATCCCGGTGACCAGCGCCAGCAGGAAGAAGCCGGCCGCGAGCGCAATCGACAACCGGTTCGAGATGGTCATCGTCAAAAGATCGCTGGATGCCGCAAAGGCCATCAGCGCGGGGAAAAGGAGTAATCTGATTGCGTCTGCGGCCATCGTCTGCATTCCAGCTCGCGGTCCGGGTAATCGCGAAGGTTAGTGCGCTCAGCTTGCGGTTCGGTTACTGCCGCCAGAGACCGGAGAACCCGGAATTGCTCTACTCTAGCTGGGTGGAGATAGAGTCAAATTTGCCGTTCAATTTGCTTCCAAGTCCGTTCACGACTGCGATGATGGCGACGGAAATTCCCGCAGCTATGAGGCCGTATTCGATCGCTGTTGCGCCGGCATCGTCCTTCAGAAAGCGCACAAGCAAGTTCTTCATTTCCACTGCCCAAATGTCCGGATCTTCCGGTTAAGTCGGGTGGCAACGTAAGATTCGCGCCTTGCGCCGCATTTAATATCACTGAGAAAGCAGGGGGTTCTTTAGTTCCTTCAGGAGGCGTGACTAACCTGGTTAACGAACCGTTAGCGCGAACTTTGCTCCCGTTGACCTGAACGCACGGGCGCGGATACCGCTCTTTGCACTTCATTCACCAATTTGCAGTCAACTTGATTCATCGGCGCCGGCGGTCATCTCGCCGGTTTTCTGTACGAGCGGCTGGAGGGCTTAATGTCGGCCTTGTCGAAGATCTGCGGGCGTTCATCAGGCTTGTGGGTCCTGGCATTTCTGGCTGCAGGGCTGTGGACACAGGCTCCTGCGCGCGCCGATGAGGTCGTCAGTATCAATGTCGACCAGGCCCAACTCCTTAATATCCCCGACCGCGTCGCAACGATCGTCATCGGCAATCCGCTGATCGCCGATGCCACCGTACAGAGCGGCGGCATTTTGGTGGTTACCGGCAAGGGCTATGGCATGACGAATTTGTTGGCTCTCGATCGGAACGGTCGCGTGCTGATGAGCAGAATGGTTGAAGTCCGTGGCGCCGGCACGAGCGACATCGTCACCGTTTACAAGGGAATCGAACGGGAATCCTACAGTTGCGTGCCGAATTGCGAGCGCCGGATTACGCTTGGAGATTCGCCGGGCTTCTTCAACGCGACCTTGAGTCAAAGCGGCGCACGCAACGGCCAGGCGCAGGGCGCGAAATAGCAACGCCGGACGCAATCGCGGCTTTCACGCTTACCGATCGGTTAACGCCAGCACCTGAGATCGAGGCGTTTAAGCAACAAATCGACAAGACGCCTTTGCTATGCAGGCCGGTGTTTCGACACCGTCGAACCATCGAGACGTTTGTCATGCATAGACCCACACAAGGTAAGTTTTCAGCCTGGTTCCGCCGGTTGGCGCCAGCCCGTTTGGCGCGCCGCTTTATCCGGCAGGAGGATGGTTCCGCCGCCATCGAATTCAGTTTGGTCGCAATTCCGTTCCTGGGACTGACGTTCGCGATCATGGAGACGGCCCTCGTTTTTTTCGCCGGCCAGACCCTCGAAACAGCGGTTACTGATTCCGCTCGTCTGATCATGACGGGACAGGCTCAGGACAAGGCCTGGAGTAAAGACGAATTCAAGACCGAGGTCTGCAGCCGCATCCACGGATTGTTCGATTGCAACGGCGGTGTCTATGTCGACGTCAAGACGTACGATAACTTCGCTGCCATCAATAATGATTTGCCACTCACAGATGGAAAGATTGACGAGTCGAAGCTGAATTTTAGTCCTGGGACGCCCGGCCAGATTGAAGTCGTGACGCTCTACTATCAGTGGCCGATCTATGTTTCGCTGCTCGGAAACAATCTCAGCAACATAAACGCCAACAGGCGTCTGCTGGTGGCAACGGCAGTCTTCTGCAACGAACCGTTCTCAAACGCGACGCCCTCAAACTCCTGCCATTAGGCGGATCCGCCATGAAAGCTGTGACATTGCGTATGACCAGGCTCCTGCGGTCCTTCAAGCGTGACCGCAACGGAACCTCCGCGATCGAATTTGCTATTCTGGCCCCGCTGCTGATCGCGCTCTATTTGGGCTGCGTGGAAATAACCGATGGCATTGCGGCGGATCGCAAGGTCACGCTGACGGCCGGTGCGCTCGCCAACCTG
>DASSSM010000221.1:0-2847 GCA_035708425.1 Pseudolabrys sp. | reverse complement strand
TGCGGACTGGGCGGGACCGGGGTCGCCTGTCCGATCGGAACGGGCGCAAAACTGTCGCAAGGCGCGACGGCTTGATGGCCCCGGGCGGCAAAGACCCGCACGTCCGGTGAGGATTTGTTAACTATATAACGCATTAATCGGGCTTCACTTCCTCTGGCCGCAGTGGATTCGGTTGCATGCGGGGAGCCCGACTTCTTTTGGCCGCAGGCGTCGCGCTGGCGCTGTCGGGCTGTATGCACGAGCAGACTGCGCAACAAGCCGATACTCGCGCAACAATGCCGGCGCCTCCGGCGCGCGATCTGTATTCCGTTTCACCGCGCCCAACAGGCTTACGAACAGCCCGCGCTGGTTCTGAAACGGTTAGTTGAGTAGTCATGGCCGGGCTTGTCCCGGCCATCTCGCTTAGGAAGGCACAGAACCGCCTTTCGGGATCACCGGGACACGGCGCTGCGCGCCGGCCCGGTGATGACGTCAAGAGACGTCATTTCTTCATGTGCTTTGACAGGAATTCCTGCGTACGCTTCCAGGCGAGGTCGCCGGCGTCCTTGCGGTAGCTCGCGCGCTCGTCGCAATAGAAGCCGTGCGGCGCATCCGGATATGTGTAGATTTCAGCCTGCGGCTGCTTCTTCTTGATGGACTCGACGACGTCCATCGGGATGCCGTCGTCTTTTTCGCCGAAATGCATCTGCATCGGGCACTTCGGCTTCTCGTCGGCGAACTTGCCGATCATGCCACCGTAGAAGGAAACCGCGACTGAAAATCCCGGAATGCGGCAGGCAGCAAGAAATGCCGCGGTGCCGCCCATACAGAAGCCGACGACACCAAGCGGCCCTGTGCCTTTGAGATCGCCCTGGGCGGCTGCGACATCGGCCATCATGTGATCCCAGTTGAGATTGCCGAGGTAGCTGCGCGCGTGCGCGATCTCATCGGGAGTGTAACCGCTTTCGAAATTGCGCACGAAGCGGTCGAACACTGCGGGCGCAACCGCGACGTAACCGAGCGCCGCAAGCCGGTCGCAGACCGCGCGGATGTGATGATTGACTCCGAAAATTTCCTGCACCACCACCATTCCGCCTTTGGGCGTGCCCGCGGGATCGGCGCGGTAGGCGCCGAGCGAGTGTTTGTCGGTTGTGGTCAAAGTGAACTGCTTACCCAACGTTGCCTCCCGTAATTTTTTGTCCAGCCAAAACCGTGGCGGTTTTACCGTTATTTGAATGCCTTCGCCAGCAGCTCATACGAGCGTTTCCGCGCCGCATGATCAAAGATCATTGTGGTCACCATCAGCTCGTCGGCTTTGGTGGCTTCGATAAGCGGCAGCAGCCGCGCCTTCACCGTGTCGGGCGAGCCGACCGAAAGGCGCGTACGGTTCTGCGCGATGCGCGCCTTGTCAACCGGCGTGTATTCATAGCGCGCAGCATCTTCAGGTGAAGCCAATGGCTGGTATTCGCCCTTGGCGCGGCGCACGAAATTGAGATCGACGGTTGCGGCAAGCCGTTCGGCCGCTTCGTCGGTGTCTGCGCAGACCACATGCGTCGCCAAAATCGCAAAGGGCTTCTCGTGCGAGATCGAGGGCTTGAAGTTGTCGCGATAGAGTCGCATCGCTTCGACCGCGTCGAAATTCGCAAAATGATGCGCGAACGAAAACGCCGCGCCGATGTGCCCGGCCAGCTGGGCGCTGTAGTCCGACGAGCCGAGGAGATAGATCGGCGGCAGCGCCACGTCGGATGGCATTGCGCGGACGTTGTGAAACGGGTGGCCGGGCGGAAAGCCGCGCGTCTCAAGCAGCATCAGCTCGTTGAATCGCTCGAGAAAGTCATCTTCCTCGCTGATGCCCTGGCGCCGTCGCAGCGCGTAGGACGTCGCGGGGTCGGTACCGGGCGCGCGGCCTAGGCCGAGGTCGATGCGCCCGGGATAGAGGGCCTCAAGCACCTTGAAGCGCTCGGCCACCATCAACGGTGCGTGATTGGGCAACATCACGCCGCCAGATCCGACGCGCATACGTTTGGTCACCGCCGCGATCTGGCCGATCATGATGTCGGGCGCGGAGCTTGCAATCGCCGGCAGGTTGTGGTGTTCGGCCACCCAGTATCGAGCGAATCCGCACTCATCGGCGAGCCGTGCAAGATCGAGGGAATTGCGTAGGGCCTGCGCGGCGGTGGAGCCGGCAGAGACGGGTGAGAGGTCGAGGATGGAAAGCGGGATCATGGGTCCTACGCTTCACACTAACATGTGAGTGCGGTCTTTTCGCCGGCATGATCCGGCGTATTATAAGAGGCAGACCCGAGGAGCAATTCGATGGCCTCGCTGATCGAATGGAAAGTGCCGCCGTCGGTGCAGCCGCGGGCAGAGGACTATTCCTACGATCTCGAGCGCGCGCTGTCTTCAGTGGTTGGCCTGCACTCGATCGTCCCGCCCGACGCTTTTACTGCGGACACGCTCGGTGTCGAACGCGCCGGCAATGGCGTGCTGATCGATGACGGTCTTGTCCTCACCATCGGCTATCTGATCACCGAAGCTGAAACGGTCTGGGTACATCTCGGCGATGGGCGGGTCGTGCAGGGGCACGCGCTCGGTTTTGACCAGGAAACCGGGTTTGGTCTGGTGCAGACACTCGGCAAGATCGACCTGCCGGTGCTCGAGAGGGGGTCCTCGAGCAGCGCGGATATCGGCGAACGGATCGTTGTCGGCGGAGCAGGCGGCCGCACGCGCTCGCTTGCGGGGCGCATCGCCGCAAAGCAGGAATTTGCCGGCTATTGGGAGTACGTGCTCGAGGAAGCGATCTTTACCTACCCGGCGCACCCAAACTGGGGCGGCACCGCGCTGATCTCCAGCGAGGGAAAGCTGATA
>DASSSM010000220.1:0-7974 GCA_035708425.1 Pseudolabrys sp. | reverse complement strand
ACCGTTGCGGTCGCCGATACCGGCAACAGTCAGGTTGGCGGAGGCGCCGATCAGCGTGCCGTTGCCGCCAAGGCAGGCGCCGAGCGAGAGGCACCACCACAGCGGTTCGATCTTGTCGGCGCCGCCATAAGCGGGAGCCATGCTTTTGATCAACGGAATCATCGTGGCCACAAAGGGGATGTTGTCGACAATTGCCGACAAAAATGCAGATGCCCACAAGATCGCGTATCCCGCATGCGCTAGGTTGCCGCCGGTCGCCGCGACGAGCTTGTCTGCAAGCAGGTGAAGCAGTCCGCCCACCTCGACACCATGCACCACGATAAACAGTCCGATGAAGAAAAAGATGGTGATCCATTCGACGTCGCCGAACGTCTGGTGAATGTTTTTCGCCGCCTTCTCGGAATGGTGCGCCCAGTTATCGAGCAGCATTAGGACGGCGGCCCCGAACATGGCGATCGTGGCGGGTTCGAGATGCAATGGCCGCGCAAGAACGAAAGCAACCATGACAATAGAGAGCACGACGAGTGACTGCTTGAGCAGCAACCAGTCCTCGATCGTGTCTTCCGGCTTCATCTTCATGACGCGGGCTTCTGCCGTCGCTGAAGCTTTAAGATCATTGCCCCAAAGGAAATGAATGATAACCGCTTGCACGACCATCACGACGATGATGACCGGGGTCAGGTGGTAGACAAATTCGTTGAAGGACAGGCCTACCTGTGAGCCGATCAGAATGTTGGGTGGATCGCCGATCAACGTGGCAGTGCCACCGATGTTCGAAGCGAAGATTTCCGCAAACAAATACGGATAGGCCGGCACTTTGAGTGTGTTGCAGATAGCGAGTGTCACTGGAACGATCAGAAGCACTGTCGTGACATTGTCCAGAAAGGCAGACAGGACCGCAGTGGTGATCTGGAGGATAAATAAAATGCCGGCGGGATGGGCCTTTGCCGCTTTTGCCGACCACACCGCCAGATATTGAAACATTCCGGAGCGGCGCGAGATCGAGACTAGGATCATCATGCCCGTCAGCAGGCCGATCGTATTCCAATCGACGCCCTTGATGGCTTCTTCCTGATCGAGAACCCCGACGAGAATCATGACGCCGGCGCCCACCAGCGCGACAATCGCGCGGTTGACCTTCTCCGACATGATGACCGCGTAGGTGATCGCGAGGATGCAGGTCGAAACCCACATCGCGTTCAGGCCAAAATAGACGTGAGAAACCGCCTGTGCGGTCATTGCCGAGCTCCCCAAGTCCCGGGCGCCCGGCCGTGACGGCCTTACGCACCCTTTCCCTTTCACAAAGTCCGGCAGCCGTAACTGATAGTCAAGCAAAGAACGGCTTGGAAATACTGCGCGATCAGCGCCGGGATTCGGTCGCCATCCGCAGCGCAAGTCCCGCGAGCACGGTGCCCATCAACCAACGCTGCAGCAATAGCCAGGTCGGACGCGAGGCGAGGAAAGCGGCAATCGACCCGGCGGTAACGGCAATTATCGCATTCACCGTTACGCTGATTGTGATCTGGGTGAAACCGAGAGCAAGTGACTGCATCAGGACATGGCCTGCGTGCGGATCGATGAATTGCGGCAGCAGCGAGAGATACAGCACGGCAATTTTCGGATTGAGCAGGTTGGTCACGAAACCCATCATGAATAGTTTTGCGGAACTATCGACAGGCAGCCGCTGCAAACGAAACGGCGAATGTCCACCAGGCCGGACGGCCTGCCACGCGAGCCAAAGCAGATATACAGCGCCGCAGAGACGAAGCCCGTCATAAGCATAGGGCACCGCAAACACGATTGCCGTAATGCCAAAGGCCGCGCATAGCATGTAGAATACGAAGCCCAGTGCGACACCGCCAAGCGAGATCAGGCCCGCGACACGGCCTTGGCAGATCGACCGCGAGATCAAATAGACCATATTCGGCCCGGGAGTGAGCACCATCCCGAGGGCAATAAGTGCAAATCCGACAAATCCAGTTGCTGGTAATGTTGACATCGATTTCAGGCTCCGTGTCCTCGTTATAAGGTCCGGGCGCAGTATCTAGTCAAGCGAGGGCTTTCGCCGACCGCCACGATACGCGCATAATCCCGCACCCAGGAGAGGGTCGTACAAAAGGAGGACATCGTGGCCGCCAACGTCCGCTTTTCAAATCCGAAAACGCTCGCCAAGCCACCAGGCTACTCTTATGTCGTTGAGGCGACCGGGCCGAATCGCTTGATCTTTATCGCCGGACAGCTTGGTCTCGACATGGAGAACAGACTCGTCGGCGAGCCGGGTGACTTCCGCGCTCAGGCAAACAAGGCGGTCGAAAATCTCAAGCTCGCACTTGCCGACGCGGGCGCGACAGTCAAAGACGTTGTTAAAATCAACAACTATCTCGTCGATATGTCGCACATCGCGATTTTCCGCGAGGTGCGCGACGCACACTTCAACATGTCAGCGCCGCCGGCGAGCACAACAGTGGCGATCTCGCAGCTAGCACGCCCGGGCGCGCTGTTCGAAATCGAGGCGATCGCGGTGCTGCCGGCGAAAGGGGCCAAGGCTGCCAAGGCAAAATCTTCGGTCCGCCGCGGATCTGCAAAGGCGCGCCGAAAGAAGCGAAAATAGCAGCCGAATAATGGGTAAAACTCCAGCCGTTCGGCGGCGCACGAGCGCGCTGCGGATTCCTTGGTGGGCCTGGGCCTGGCCGGCAGCAGCATGGCTGGTTCTGCTGCTGACGCCGTTCTTGCAAATCCGTGGGTTCGTTGCGGCAATCGCAGGCGCAGCCTTGATCGCCACGGTTTTCGCCGCTGTTTATCACGCCGAGGTGGTTGCGCATCGCACGGGCGAGCCGTTTGGCACGCTCGTCCTGGCGGTCGCGGTGACGGTCATCGAGGTGGCGCTGATCGTTTCCGTGATGATTGCGGTGCCGACAGGAAAAGCGGCCTTGGCCCGCGATACCGTGTTCGCTGCGGTCATGATCGTGTGCAACGGGATTGTCGGGTTATGCCTGCTGTGGGGCGGCGCCCGTCACCGCGAACAGGGCTTTCAGATCCACGGCGCGGGTGCTGCATTGGCCGTGCTGGCGGCGCTCACGATTCTCACGCTCATCCTGCCGAACGTCGCAACAACCGCGCCAGGGCCGTATTTCAGCACGTCCCAACTCGTGTTTGCTGGAGTCATCTCTCTGTTGCTTTATGGCTCTTTCGTATTTGTTCAGACCGTACGCCACCGCGACTACTTCCTTCCATTAAAGGCCGGCGACGACGAAGCGCATGCGCCGCCGCCTTCCAATGCGACCGCCCTCGTGAGTGCCGGCATCCTGCTCGCGGCGCTCGTCGCCATTGTCGGCTTGGCCAAGGCACTCACTCCAACAGTAGAGGTCGGAGTCGCCTCGTTTGGCGCCTCGGAAGCGGTCGTGGGTATCGTGATTGCGACGCTGGTACTTTTGCCAGAAGGCCTGGCAGCGCTCAGGGCCGCCCAGGCCAATCGCCTGCAGACCAGCCTCAATCTTGCTTTGGGGTCGGCGCTGGCGAGCATTGGGCTCACGATCCCAGCTGTCGCCGCTGTTTCAATTGTGCTTCAAAAACCTCTTGAACTCGGGTTGAATGCCAAGGAGCAGGTGCTTTTGGCGCTGACGCTTCTTGTCGGCGTGATCACGCTGGGCACCGGGCGAACCACGGTACTTCAGGGCATCGTCCATCTCGTGATATTCGCTACATTCTTGTTCTTCGCCTTGGTGCCCTAGTGCGCTTCTTCCCAGTTGTCGGCTGCGCGGGCGTCGACCTGTAGCGGTACGTGCAATGCGACCGCCGGATCAGGGGCACTTTGCATGACGCTCTTGATGACCGGCAGCGTCCGCTCCACTTCATTGTCCGGCACCTCGAAGATCAATTCGTCATGCACTTGCAGCAACATCTGCGCCCCGAGCCTGTCTTTCTTGAGCTCGGGCTCGATGCGGATCATCGCACGCCGGATGATATCGGCCGCCGATCCCTGCAGGCGGGCATTGATCGCGGCACGTTCGTTGAATGAGCGGATCGACGGATTGCTTGCCTTGATATCGGGGTAGTGGCATTTGCGGCCGAACAAGGTGAGCACATAACCGTGCTCGCGGCAGAATTCGCGCGTTTCATCCATGTAGTCGCGGATGCCTGGGAAGCGCTCGAAATACTTTTTGATATAGTCGCCTGCTTCTTTGGAGGCGATGCCGAGCTGTGCGGCAAGGCCGAAGGCGGAAATGCCGTAGATTATTCCGAAATTGATCGCCTTCGCACGTCTGCGCACGTCAGCCGGCATGTCCTTGACCGGTACGCCGAACATTTCCGAGGCGGTCATGGCGTGAATGTCGATACCGTCCTGGAAGGCCTTGCGAAGCGTCGGCACGTTCGCAACCTCTGACAGAAGCCGAAGCTCGATTTGCGAGTAGTCGGCGGAGACAAGCTTCATTCCCGGTGTGGCGACAAAGGCCCGCCGGATCTTGCGGCCGTCTTCGGTGCGGATCGGAATATTCTGCAGGTTCGGCTCGGATGACGACAGCCGCCCGGTTGAGGTCGACGCCAGCGCGTAGCTCGTGTGAACGCGATGTGTCTTCGGGTTGACGTATTGCGGCAAGGCTTCGGTATAAGTCGAACGCAGTTTCGAGACCTGGCGCCAGGCCAGGATCACCTGCGGAAGCTTGTGTCCCTGCTCGGCCAGCTCCTCGAGCGTTCGCGCGCCCGTCGACCATTGACCGGTCTTTGTCTTCGTCCCGCCCGGCAGGCCCATTTGCCCGAAAAGAATGTCACCGAGCTGTTTGGGGCTGCCGGGATTGACCTGCGTTCCTGCGATCTTGTTGATCTCTTGCTCCAGCGCTACCTGTTTCTTGCCGAACTCATTCGAGAGTAGTGACAGAACGCCGGGATCGACTGAGATGCCGCGCTCTTCCATCGAGGCAAGAACTTGCGGCATGGGGCGCTCGAGCGTCTCATAAACGCTGACGACCTTGTCAGCCGCCATTCGCGGCTTCAGGGCTTGCCAGAGATGAAGGGTGACATCGGCGTCTTCCGCGGCGTAAGCCGCAGCTCGGGCAATGGGCGTTGCTTCCGGCGTGAAAAGAGCTTTGTCTTTGCTCTTCACATCGGTGAAGCGCGCCGGGCTACGGCCGAAATAGCGCGTAACGACACTATCGATGTCATGCGCGCCTTTGCCGGCGTCCATTACGTACGACATCAACATCGTGTCGTCGGTCGCCCCGAGCCGGACGCCGCGGCAGGCCAGCACCAGCCAATCGCGCTTGATATCGTGGCCTACTTTGACAATGCACTCGTCTTCGAGAACCGGCTTGAGCGCATCGAGTGCCTGGCGCTCAGGGATTTGCCCGGCGCAAAGCTTGGCCGCAAACAGTCCCGACGTTTCGCCCTCGCTGGCGTCGCGGTGGCCGAGCGGCAGATAGGCCGCCTCGTTTGGCGCTACCGCGATTGCAAGGCCGCAAAGAGCAGTCTGCATCGGATCGAGGCTGCTGGTCTCGACCTTGAGCGCCAGCACGCCGGTCTCGTGTGCGCGTGCGATCCAGCGCTGCAGGCGGTCGCGCGTCTCGATTGTTTCGTATTTCGTGACGTCGAGTTTTACCTGCCGTAATGAGGCCAAACGGCGCTCGGCCAAGGAAATCGGCGTGAGCGCAGGTGCGCTCGGCCCCGGAGTTTTGCGCGGCGTGGAGATATCGAGTGCCAGCTGACCTTGGCCCGCAGTCCGGCTCGAAGGAGCAGGGGCAGCGCTTGGCTTTGCTGCAGGGGTCGAATCCGCACCGCTGGCATCGACCTGCGCCGCGTCGACCCCACTTTTCTCGGCGACGCGCTGAATCAACGTCTTGAAGCCCATCGATTTGAGAAATGCGATCAGCCCTTTGTAGTCCGGCTCGTGCACGCCGAGGCTTTCGATCGGCACATCCAGTGGCACGCGGTCGTCCAGCGTGACAAGCTTCTTGGACATGCGTGCAGCCTCGGCGTTGTCGATGAGGGCCTGACGGCGCTTGTCCTGCTTGATCTCGCCGGCGCGCTTGAGCAAAGTTTCGAGATTTCCATATTCGCCGATCAGCTGCGCCGCGGTTTTTACACCGATGCCCGGGACGCCGGGCACGTTGTCGGATGTGTCGCCGATCAGCGCCTGGACCTCGATCACCTTGTCCGGCGGCACGCCGAATTTCTCGATGACCTCGGGAATTCCAATCCTCGCATCCTTCATGGTGTCGTACATGATCACGCAGTCGTTCACGAGCTGCATGAGATCCTTATCGGAGGACACGATGGTCGCGGTCGCGCCCGCTTCGCAGGCCATCCGTGCATAGGTCGCGATCAGGTCGTCGGCTTCGTACCCCGCCTGTTCAAGGCACGGGATCTCGAAGGCGCGCACGGCGTCGCGAATGAGAGGGAACTGCGGAATGAGGTCATCGGGTGGAGGAGGCCGATGCGCCTTGTACTCCTTGTACATCTCGGTGCGGAAGGTCTTCTCGGATTTGTCGAAGACAACTGCGAGATGTGTCGGCCGCTCGTCCGGCTTCATTTCCTTGAGCAGCTTCCACAACATGTTGCAGAAACCATAAACCGCATTCACATGCGTGCCGTCGGGCGTGCGCGGCTCGAACCTGATCGCATGATAGGCGCGGAAAATGTAGCCGGAGCCGTCAACAAGAAAGACGTGGTCGCCCTTTTTTACCGGCCGTGCCGCAGGCGACACCGACGCGGATTTTGCGGGCGAGATCTTGGTGGGCTTGGCAGTTTTTGATTTCGCGGGAGCAGGCATGGCCCGAATGTGGGCTGTTGCACTGCCTTTATCAATCCGCCTTCAGGGCGGCTGTGGACTTATTCAGCCGGGCTGCAGCACGACGTTGCCGCCATTGGCAGGTAATCTTGCGGCTCTCGCGTCTCGATATCGGCTCTGCTATGGAGACGCCGTCGGCTTCGGCCGCAAAGGTTAACTGCCGTGCGGGTGGATTGGTAAATGCGCGTTGCGATGATCGGCACCGGTTATGTCGGCCTTGTTTCGGGCGCATGTTTCGCTGATTTCGGTCACGAAGTCGTTTGCGTCGATAGCGACAAAGAAAAGATCGCTGCGCTCGCGCGCGGTGAGGTTCGCATTTATGAGCCGGGCCTCAACGATGTTGTTGCGGTCAACGCGCGCGCTGGCCGCCTGAAATTCACGACAGAACTCGGCGGAGCGGTGGCCGAAGCTGACGCGGTATTCATTGCGGTCGGCACGCCGTCGCGTCGTGGCGACGGCTTCGCAGATCTCAGTTTTGTCTATGATGCCGCGCGCGAGATCGCGCGTGCCCTCGACGGATTTACCGTTGTCATAACAAAGTCGACGGTTCCCGTCGGTACCGGCGATGAGGTCGAGCGCATCATCCACGAAACCCGGCCTGACGCCGACTGTGCCGTCGTGTCGAATCCCGAGTTCCTCCGCGAAGGTGCTGCCATCCGCGATTTCAAGCTTCCCGATCGTATCGTCATCGGCACTACCGATACCCGCGCGCGCGAGTTAATGAGCGAGATCTACCGACCGCTTTATCTCAATCGTTCGCCGATTCTGTTCACCGGACGCCGCACAGCCGAACTGATCAAGTACGCCGCCAACGCGTTTCTTGCCACGAAGATCACCTTCATCAACGAAATTGCCGACCTTGCGGAGAAAGTTGGCGCCGACGTGCAGGAAGTCGCGCGCGGCATCGGGCTCGATAATCGGATCGGATCGAAGTTCCTGCATGCGGGGCCGGGTTACGGCGGGTCCTGCTTTCCCAAGGATACCGTTGCCCTGATCAAGACAGCGCAAGACCATGCGTCGCCACTTCGCATCGTGGAAGCGGTTGCCGCCGTGAACGATGCGCGCAAGCGCGCGATGGCACGCAAGGTTTCAGCTGCGCTCGGTGGTGACGTGCGCGGAAAAACCGTGGCCGTCCTTGGACTGACATTCAAACCGAATACCGACGACATGCGCGAGGCGCCGTCGATTCCGCT
>DASSSM010000219.1:0-6655 GCA_035708425.1 Pseudolabrys sp. | reverse complement strand
CATTCTTGCGCTGCAGCAGTATTGGGCAAACTGGGGCTGCGTGATCCTGCAGCCCTATGACATGGAAGTGGGAGCGGGCACGTTTCACCCGGCGACTACGTTGCGGGCGCTCGGCCCGAAACCATGGAACGCCGCTTACGTGCAGCCCTCGCGCCGTCCGAAGGACGGCCGCTACGGTGAAAATCCGAACCGGCTTCAGCACTACTATCAGTTCCAGGTGATCCTGAAGCCGTCGCCGCCGGACATTCAGGACCTCTATCTCAATTCGCTCAAGGCGATCGGTATCGACCCGAAGATCCACGACATCCGCTTTGTCGAGGATGACTGGGAAAGCCCTACGCTCGGCGCCTGGGGACTCGGTTGGGAATGCTGGTGCGACGGGATGGAGGTGTCGCAATTCACGTACTTCCAGCAGGTGGCAGGATTCGAATGCGCGCCGGTCGCCGGCGAACTCACCTACGGGCTCGAGCGGCTCGCGATGTACGTGCAGGGCGTCGACAATGTGTTCGCGCTCAACTTCAACGGGCGCAACGACGACAAGAAAGTCACTTATGGCGACGTCTTCCTGCAGGCCGAGCAGGAATATTCGCGGCATAATTTCGAATTTGCCGACACCGCCATGCTGTTCGAGCAGTTCAAGATGGCGGAGGCGGCCTGCAAGAAATATCTCGCCGCTGGCTGGGCCAACGGCAAGAAGGAGCGCCATCTGATGGCGCTGCCGGCCTATGACCAGTGCATCAAGGCGAGCCACGTCTTCAATCTTCTCGATGCGCGCGGCGTCATCTCGGTCACCGAGCGACAGAGCTACATCTTGCGTGTGCGTGAGCTTGCCAAGGCGTGCGGCGAGGCGTGGCTGGCGACCGAGGGCGGCGGGGCATCATAGGATTTTCGGTGCACATCGCGACGGGCACGCGTCGACGCCTGCAATTGACAGCTATAATTATTCGATCCGGCACGGGGGCGCCGAGCGATCATGCTGTTTTGGGCAATTATTTTCATCGCGGCGGCCGTCGTGCTGTACGCGATCATCGTGTTCAACAGCCTGGTGCGCACGCGCCAGATGGCAAACGAGGCCTGGAGCGGCATCGATGTCCAGCTCAAGCGGCGCTCCGAGCTCGTTCCGAACCTGGTCGAGTCCGTCAAAGGCTATGCCACGCATGAGCGGTCGGTCCTCGAAGAGGTGACGCGGCTGCGCAACGCCGCGCGCGAGGTTCCGGCCGACGACGTTGCCGGCCGCGCAAAGGCTGAGCGCGCCTTGACGACCGCCATCGGCAAGCTCGTCGCGCTGGCCGAGAACTATCCCGCCCTCAAGGCCAGTGCGAATTTCCTCGAATTGCAGCACGAGCTGAGCAACCTCGAAGACGAGCTGCAGATGGCGCGCCGTTACTACAACGGCACGGTGCGGAACCAGAATGTTCTGGTGCAGTCGTTTCCCGGCAACCTGGTCGCCGGTGCCTTCGGTTTCGGGCCGCGCGATTATTTCGAGTTGTCGGACGCAGCCGGGCGCGATGTGCCGCAGGTCGCCTTGGCCGGACGGTCTCGCTGACGGACCTCGCTCATGATGAGACAACTCCGGCCCGCTGGGTCGAAACTCCTTCGGGGCCGGCCGGTGCTTGTTTTTCTCTTGCTGCTGTGCGGTGCGACGACCGCTTTTGCGGCGGAGGTCATTCACTCGTTCGATTCAACTGTCCGCGTTGCCAAGGATGGCGAACTGACCGTCACCGAGGCCATACGAGTCGAGGCGGAAGGGCGCGAGATAAGGCATGGCATCTACCGTGATTTTCCGCTGACCTTCAAAGATGCGGACGGAAAGGTGCGTGAGGTGGACTTCAAGTTGCTGGGCGTCGAGCGGGACGGCAGGCCGGAAAAATATTCCACCGCCCGCCAGCACGGCGTTATTCGCATCTACGCCGGCAGTAAGGACGTCGACGTCCCGCGCGGCGAGCACACGTATGTCTTTCGCTACCGGACGGGACGACAGGTCCGCTGGTTCGACGGCAGGCCCGAGCTCAACTGGAATGTCACCGGGAACTTCTGGAATTTTCCAATTTTGGCGGTGAACTACAATCTTGAGCTTGCCGGTGGAGCGAGGCCTCTTCGCTGGACCGCTTTTACAGGTCGGCTTGGCGGGCGTGGGGGCAACTGGCGGGCGACCACCGACACGTCTGGCGCTTTGATGGTCGCGACCACGCGGCGGCTCGCGCCAGGCGAAGGTCTGACGGTTGTTGCCGAGCTTCCGTCCGACGCGGTCGATCCCCCGAGTGAATCGCAGCTGCTTTGGTATCGCCTTTACGACAATCGGGCCTGGATTTTCGGCGGCATCGGATTGCTGATCGTGCTCGGCTATTATTTTGCGGCCTGGGGGGCGGTCGGGCGTGATCCCAAAGGCGGGGTCATCATCCCGCTGTTTCACCCGCCGCAGGGAATTTCACCTGCGCTTGCCAACTACATTCACAATTGGGGTCTTGGCCGAGAGAAATGGCGCGCGTTCACCGCGGCGGCACTGTCGCTTGCAGTGCGCGGTCTCTTACGCTTCGACGACAGCGCCGATTCGTTGATTCTGAGGGCGGCCGGCAAGGATCCGCCGGGCGGCGTAAGCAAGCTGCCCGCAGGCGAGAGCGCGATCCTTGGTTGGGTAAAAAGCCAGGGCGGTGTTGCCGTCATTAGCAGCGATCATGGTACGTCAGTCGCCAAAGCCGGAGATCTTTTCACCGAGAGCATCGAGAAAGAAAACCGCAACCGCTTCTTTCGTCGCAACCTCGGCTATGCCCTCGCGGGCCTGGCCATGACCGCGGCCGTCGTCATCGGCGTGATTGCCTTCGGCGGGCTGCAGGACCAGGACATCTCGATCCTCTTCGGATTTGGCATTGCCGGTTTTATCGCGGGGGTATTTGCGGTCCAGTTGCTTCAGGTGTTTTTCGCCGGCACCAGCTTCAGCGCCTTGATCCGCGCTGCCATGTCGATTGCCTTCTTTGTCGTTTTCTTTTCCATCTCAAGCTCGATCGTGAAGGAGATGTCGCCAAAAGTGCTTACCGACGCGCTGCCCGCAGTACGGTCCTTCGTCGAGAATTATCCGTTCTCGCTCGTGCTCATCGGCGCATTCACGATGGTGAATGGACTGTTCTTCTACTTGATGCGCGCGCCGACTGCGCTCGGACGCCCGATCATGGATCAGCTCGCCGGCCTTCGGCTCTATCTCGAGACGGCAGAGTCTGATCGCCTCAACCTGAATGCGCCAGAAATCACCGCGGAACGGTTCGAAGCGCTGCTCCCTTATGCTGTTGCGCTCGACGTCGAGAAACCCTGGTCTGACGCTTTCGCGGCGGCGCTCCGCCGGGCGCACCCGGACGATCCGGACCCGATGAGCCACTACCGCTCGAACTGGAGCTCAAGCGGCAGCTGGTCGAGCAGCAATTTCGGCAGCTCGGTTTCATCATCGATTGCGGGCGTGAGCAGTGCGCTTGCCAGCGCGGTGCCGGTCTCGTCCGGCTCGTCCGGGTTCTCCGGCGGTGGTGGCGGTTCGGGCGGAGGTGGAGGAGGCGGCGGTGGAGGAGGGTGGTAGAAGCCGACACCCACGGGTGACAGCGGCGAGCCGCCTTGCTAGGCAGGCCCGCGCGACCATCGAGCCCCATCCGATATGCCCGATTTGCTGCTCGAATTCTTGTCTGAGGAGATCCCGGCGCGTATGCAGGCGCGCGCGGCCGAGGACCTGCGCAAGCTCGTGACCGACCGGCTGGTGGCGGAAGGCCTGACGTATGAAGGGGCCAGAGCGTTCGCTACACCAAGGCGGCTTGCCCTTACTATCCACGGCCTCCCGGCAAAGCAGCCAGATGTAAAGGAAGAAAAAAAGGGTCCAAGGGTCGGCGCTCCGGAAAATGCTATTGCGGGTTTTCTAAAGGCTGCAGGCCTGACGTCGATCAGCCAAGCGAAAGTGCAGCCAGACAAGAAAGGTGATTTCTACGTCGCGGTTCTCGACAGACCCGGCAGGGACGCGATCGACGTCATCAAAGACGTATTGCACGCGACGATTGCGACCTTTCCCTGGCCAAAATCAATGCGCTGGGGTGTTCAATCGGCCAATCCAGGATCGCTTTCATGGGTGCGTCCGCTGCACTCCATCGTAGCGACGTTTGGACCAGAGACCGAAGAGCCCGAAGTCGTTCCGCTTGATATTGACGGCATCAAAGCAGGCGACGAAACCCGCGGCCACCGTTTCATGGCGCCGGCGCCGTTCAAGGTGCGGCACTTCGACGACTACATGGCCAAGCTCGAAAAAGCCAAGGTCGTGCTCGATCCGGCGCGCCGCGCCGACATCATCCTGGCCGACGCGAAAAATCTTGCCTTCGCGCAGGGCTTCGAGCTCGTCGGAGACGAAGGTCTGGTGGCGGAAGTCGCCGGACTTGTCGAATGGCCGGTGACGCTGATGGGCAGTTTCGACAAGGCGTTTCTCGCGATCCCGGAAGAGGTGATCCGCGCCACCATTCGCAACAATCAGAAATGCTTCGTGCTGCGCGACCCACAGACGGCGAAGCTCGTCAACAAGTTCATTCTTGTCGCCAACGAAGAAGCTACAGATGGTGGCAAGGCGATCGTCGCCGGCAACGAGCGGGTGATCCGCGCGCGGCTGTCCGATGCCAAGTTCTTCTACGAGACCGACCTCAAGACACGCCTCGAAGACCGTCTGCCGAAATTCGAGCAGATCGTCTTTCATGAAAAACTTGGCACGCAGGCCGAGCGTATCGCGCGCATAGTGGCGCTTGCCGGCAAGCTCTCGCCCCTGGTCGGCGCCGACGTCGCGAAGACCGAGCGCGCCGCGCAACTTTGCAAGGCTGATCTGCTGACCGACGTTGTCGGTGAATTCCCGGAATTGCAGGGCCTGATGGGCCGCTATTACGCGGAAGCGCAAGATGAAGATGAGGCGGTCGCGCACGCCTGCGAGGACCACTACAAACCGAAGGGGCCGGACGATCTTGTGCCGTCCGATCCGGTGTCGATCGCGGTCGCGCTCGCCGACAAGATTGATACGCTTACGGGCTTCTGGAAGATCGACGAGAAGCCGACGGGCAGCAAAGACCCCTATGCGCTTCGCCGTGCGGCGTTGGGCGTCATCCGCATTGTGCTCGACAATTCGTTGCGGCTCCGTCTGGCAAAAATCTCCGGTGTATCCGCCGACCTTCTCTCGTTCTTCGCCGATCGTCTCAAGGTGCAACTGCGCGAGCAGGGCGCACGGCATGATCTCGTGGACGCGGTATTCGCGCTCGAGGGCCAGGACGACCTACTGATGATTGTGCGCCGCGTTGAGGCGCTCGGAAAATTCCTCGATACGGACGATGGCAAGAATTTGCTCGCCGGTTACAAGCGGGCGACCAACATCATTCGCATCGAGGAGAAGAAGGACAAGCGCGAATATACCGGCGCGCCCGATGCCAAGCGGTACCAGCTGCCGGAAGAGAAGGCGCTCGCCGAGGCCATTGATGTCGCCAGGAAGGAAGCCGCTGCCGCCGTCGGCAAGGAGGATTTCGCCGCGGCGATGCGGGCCATGGCCAAACTTCGCCCACGCGTCGATGCCTTTTTCGACAAGGTGACGGTCAACGTTGACGACAAACCCTTGCGCGAGAACCGTCTCAAGCTGCTCAACGAAATCCGCGAGGCGACGCGCGCCGTTGCGGATTTTTCGAAGATCGAAGGCTAGCGCTCGCTTCGGGCGCGCTCCTAAGTACCGCGTGTGACACCAAGGGAACTACTGCCACCGTCTCGCCGTTTCTTTCGATTGCCAGCCAATTGAGGAGCTCACCATGGTCATCGGTATTGCGCATTTGCAGCCCATTATCGCTCTCATCGCCGGTATTCTCATTCTCGTTATTCCACGGCTGCTCAACATCATCGTTGCGGTCTATCTCATCATCGCCGGGCTGCTCGGTCTCGGACTATTCCGGTAACTGAAATTCCGGCTTGCGCACGCCTGTTCGGAAGTGTTCTTAAGGGCCGTCGTCCCTACCGATAGCTATTGACCCATGGCAAAACGAAAACGTCCGCGCGCCAGCGCAAAATCAAAGAAAAAGACGGTACGGAAGTCCGCCCGGCGCAAAGCAAAGCCGGCTGGCGGGCAAGCCAAGGGCAAGTGGGTCTACAGCTTCGGCAACGGCCGGGCCGAGGGCAAAGCCTCGATGCGCAACCTGCTCGGCGGCAAGGGCGCAGGGCTCGCCGAAATGGCAAACCTCGGCCTTCCGGTCCCGCCGGGGTTCACGATCACCACCGACGTCTGCACTTACTATTACACGCACGACAAGCAGTATCCGAAAGACCTGCGCGGCCAGGTTGAGAAGGCGCTGGCCCAGGTCGGCCGGATTACGGGTAAGACCTTCGGCGACAAGTCCAACCCGCTACTGGTTTCGGTGCGGTCGGGCGCGCGTGCCTCGATGCCGGGCATGATGGATACTGTGCTCAATCTCGGCCTCAACGACGAGACCGTCGAAGCGGTGGCAAAAAAATCAGGCGACCGGCGCTTCGCCTATGACAGCTATCGGCGCTTCATCACAATGTATTCGGACGTCGTTCTCGGCGTCGGGCACGAGCATTTCGAAGAGCTGCTCGATCACCACAAGGAGCGCCAGGGCTACAGCCTCGACACCGATCTCTCGGCCGATGACTGGGC
>DASSSM010000218.1:0-2338 GCA_035708425.1 Pseudolabrys sp. | reverse complement strand
CGTCGTCATCCGCGCCATCAACTCCGCCGCTTCCGCGTCGGATCCGCCGGCAAGATCAACGTCCGGCGGTGTCCAGACGCCGCCACTGAGGATCCTTGAAATCGCCCCGCGCATGGATTCGACACCGAGCGTCTTTGGTATGAAACCCGATGCGCCAAACTCCATGCAGCGGCGAATGGCAGCCGGATCATCGTTCGCCGAGACCACGATCACCGGCACGCTGGGAAATTGAGCGCGCATATACATAAGGCCAGAGAAGCCGCGTGCGCCGGGCATGGTCAGGTCGAGAAGGACGAGGTCCACGTCACCATTGCGCTCAAGCAATTCAACAAGTTCATCGAATGTGCCCGCTTCGGCGATATTGGCCCGCTCAAGCAAGCCAGCCACGGCTTCGCGCAGGGCGCCACGAAAAAGGGGATGATCGTCAGCGATCACCAATCTGTATTGTACGGAATCAGTCAAATCATCCTCTGGCTTGGTCCACGCGGCCGTCGCCTCGAACGAACTAATGTCCTCCCGCCTCGCCTCCAGTGCAAGCGGTTCACAAGTCCGGAAATCTCGCCTGGTGATGCGGAAATACGTTGTTTTCCAAATTGTTAACAATACGTCTAGGCCAAAAGTTGCATACGATTTTCAGGGACGCTTTTCGACGTTTTACCACCGGCGTCGCTTCAGCCGCGGAACAAGAGGTCGCGCTTGAGTTCTTCAAGACCTCGAACAGATTCAAACGCGGAGCGCAGATGATTGCGCTCATCTGAAGAAAGACGCTTCACAGCAACCGCATTCGACGCTGGCCTGCCTTGCGCGATGTCTTCGAGTTGTTGGGCCAGCAACAGGCTGAGGAAGGTATCCTGCGCTTGAACCATTGCATCCAGGTCATGAGAACCGCCAATGCCAAGAGCCTTGATGCCCTGCAGCCGCGCGGGCGTCGAACGCTCCACGACATGATGACAAATCGCAAGCGCACGGGCGGTGCTCACAATTCCGAACAATCCGGCGTTTTTCAAATTGATGCGGCCTTCTTTAGTTTTGAACTGGCCAAATAGCCCGAGGCCTGCATCTACACTTCCCGCATTTTCGGTCAGCAATTTTGCGAAACCATAATCGTTGCGAGCAATGTCGAATGCTTCCCGCCAAATGCGCAGGCACAATCGGCCATCACCGTGCACCGGGCGCATGTCAAAGAAAATATCGACCGACAGCAGTTGCTCTGGCTTCGCAACGGAAATCCATTGCTTGATGCGATCTCGCCACGCGGACGTTGATCCGCGCCATGCAGGATTTTTGGCCATCACACCGCCCTTGCAATAGGGCACGCCGATTTCGTGCAGGATGTCTGCGATGTGGATGCCTAACTTTCCAAACCAGGCATCTTCGGATTCCCCGGGCGCTCCTTCGTCGAAGACCAGGGCATTGTCCTGGTCCATGGCCAACAGGCTTTCTCCCCGCCCCGCCGACCCAAGCACGGCTACTGCGTAGGCGCAGGGAGGCTCTCCATGATCTTCTTCTTTCATTCGCGTCTCGGCAATGACAGCTGCCTGGCGGGTGGCAGCGCCGAGCTCGCGCGAGATCACGGCGGCGATGTCGCGGGCACTGACTCCCTCCGCAGCCAGCGATTCCGCAACGTGAGGCAATTTCGCCCACGCTGCGGCAAGTGCGCCGACATTGCGGGCTTCGTCGATTTCACCTCCGAGCGATACGGCCTCGCTAGCCCGTAGCCGCAGCAGGTCGCGGGCAGATAATGCCCCGATCACGTTCCCGCCTTCGTCAAGGACCCCCAGATGACGTATGGCCAAGCGGCTCATCCGACCAATCGCGGCGTAAATGAGTGCGTCGGCGGATATCACCGCGAGCGGCTTGCTCATGAACTGACTGACGGGGCGAGTGAGCGCTTCGCCGCCTTGCTTCGCGCTCGCACGCAAGAGATCCCTTTCGGTAATAATGCCGACGTTCTCGGCACGAATTTCCGATTCGGTGCTCTGCGCCGGCTGTACAAACAACGATGAAACACGCTCATCCATCATTTTTTTCATCGCTTGGCTAAGCGGCGCATCGGAATCAATGAACTTCGCCGGCGCGCGCATGACATCGCGCACGCGATGGCGATAGGGATAACTGTCGATACGTCCGAGTGTCCGCTCGGTGTCACGGCGTCCCGGTGGATCTGACGTGTCCGCCCAACCCGCGCGGTGCTGCTCGTCCAGCACTTTGGTCAAGGAGCTGCAGGCACGGCCCGCTTCTGCAAGCGTCCGAATCCCGCCGTCGCGAAGCTTCGGCACCAATGCCGAAAAAATACGCGCGGTCAATAAAGCATCACCTGCAGCCGAGTGCCGGCCGG
>DASSSM010000217.1:0-5765 GCA_035708425.1 Pseudolabrys sp. | reverse complement strand
GGGGCGCGGTCGGAAGACCGCGAACCCGGAATCCAGAAACGAATTCTGTGCAGTCTTCTGGATTCCGGGTCCGGCGCGCGATGCGCGCTGTCCCGGAATGACCAGGGAACGGCGATCACAATGAACTGATGTCCCGTCCGTCGAAAGTTTTTCTAAGGTATCCGAGCAGGATCCAGTCGCATGGAGCATTTCGATGGAACGTATGAAAGCATCCGACTTCCCGCAGGAGCTTTTGAACCTGTTCGACCTGTACGTGCACGGGGAAATTCACCGGCGCGAGTTTCTTGACGGCGCGCAAAAGTTCGCAGTCGGAGGTGTCACCGCGACGGCGCTCCTCGAGATGCTCCGGCCGAATTACGCCTGGGCGATCCAGGTCCCGGAAAACGACAGCCGCATCAAGGCTGAATCTGCATCCGTGCAATCCCCCAAGGGCAACGGGACTATCAGCGGTTACATGGTGCGTCCGTCGAATGCCGCCGGAAAGCTGCCGGTGGTGCTGGTCGTCCACGAGAACCGCGGCCTCAATCCGTACATCAAGGATGTCGCGCGCAGGCTGGCGATCGCGAACTTCATCGCATTCGCTCCCGATGGACTCACCACCAAGGGCGGTTACCCGGGAGATGAGGAGAGAGCCGCAAAGCTTTTCTCCGAGCTCGATCGCGGCAAGGTGACCGAAGATTTTTTTGCCGCGGCCGAATGGCTGAAAGCGCGTTCGGACTCTACCGGCAAGCTCGGCGCCGTCGGCTTCTGCTTCGGTGGAGGCGTCGTCAACATTCTGGCTGTGCGGATCGGGGCTGATCTCGCTGCGGGAGTGCCTTTCTATGGAAATCAGCCGAATGCCGCCGATACGGCGAAGATCAAGGCGCCGCTGCTTGCGCATTACGGCGAGCTCGACACCCGGATCACGTCAGGCTGGCCGGCTTTCGACAAGGAGCTCACCGCCGCGCACGTCACCCATCAAGGCTACGTCTACGCCGGTGCCAGTCACGGGTTCCACAACGACACGACGCCGCGTTACGACGAAGCTGCGGCCAAGCTTGCCTGGCAGCGCACGCTGGACTGGTTCGACAAATATTTGCGCTAGCCGCCATTCCTGGCGACGACGAGAAGCCTATATTTGCCGGAAAGGAGCCGACCGCATGTGCCGTAACATCAAGACGTTGTTCAATTTCGAGCCGCCGGCGACCGAGGAGGAGATTCACGCCTCCTCGCTTCAGTTCGTCCGCAAGCTCTCCGGCTTCAACAAGCCGTCGCAGGCGAACGCCGAGGCCTTTGAAAGGGCCGTGGCCGAGATTTCGCAGGTGGCCCGCACGCTGCTCGTCTCGTTGCACACAGCCGCGCCCGCGCGCGATCGCGCCGTGGAAGCGGAGAAGGCGAGGGCCCGGGCACGCGAGCGGTTTGCGCCGGCGTCGTAACTATTAAGGCTCCCCGCTCACCCGCAGGATCTCGATCAGCTTGCGGTCGCGCCAGCGCCGCAGGTCGTCCATGCTGCGGCCGGCCGCTTCCTCGGTCACGCCGTCGATGATCGCCTTCTGCGTTTTTGCGTCGAGCCTCGGTGTGCCGAGATCGTCCATCCAGCTTTGGTTCGCCGGGCCGAGGTGATCCATGTAGTGCTTCATGCCGCCGTCGCCGCCGCCCATGTGGAAACACAGATGCGGTCCCATCAGCGCCCAGCGCAGCCCCGGTCCATAGGCGATTGCGGCATCCGCATCGGCGACCGAAACGACGCCTTCCATCACCAGATGGATCGCCTCGCGCCACAGCGCCATCTGCAGCCGGTTGGCGGCGTGGCCGAGCACTTCCTTTTTGATGTGGATCGGGTGCTTGCCGATCTCGCGGTAGAAATTCATCGCTTTTGTCACGGCATCTGGCGATGTCTTCGCACCACCGACCACCTCGACCAGCGGAATGAGATGAGGAGGATTGAACGGATGGCCGATCACGCAGCGTTCGGGATGCTTGCACTTTGTGGTGACGCGGCTGATGAGCAGGCCGGACGAGCTCGAGGCGATCACCGAGTCCAGCGGCGCGGCGCCGTCGATCGCGGCGAACAGCTCGATCTTGACGTCCTCGCGCTCGGGTCCGCTCTCCTGCACGAAGGCCGCGCCTTTGGCGGCGGCCGCCGGGTCCTTGAAGAACGAAAAGCGCTTGCGGTCGGCGCCGGGCTGCACCGTCTTGAGCTTCTCCAAAGTCGGCCAGGCATTGTCGATGAAGCGGCGCGCGAAATCCTCGCCGTTCGGTGCTGGATCATAGGCGGCGACTTCGAACCCGCGCGCCAGAAAATAGGCTGCCCAGCTTGCGCCGATGGTGCCGGCGCCGACGACTGCGATGCGTTTTGTCATGATGAACCCGTTGCATTGAATGCGGCGTTCAGCTTACTGCCGTCCGAAAACAAAACCACCTCACCATCCTGGATGGTGAGGTGGGATCACACTCCGGCGTCTTGATGACGGCTCAGAGTATGCACTTTGCCTTCGCGCCGACTTCGGCCCTTGCCTTCATTGCGGCGTCGAAGGTCGGGATCGATTTTTTCGTCAGAACCTTGTAGTTCGACGAAATTGGCTTGAAGGGCCCGGCCATATCGACGACCTGGCAGATTTTGGTGTCGTTGTACTGAACGACGCGGTAGTCGGCAGCTTGTGCGGGAGTGAGAACAAAGAACGCCCCCACGGCGCCCAGCAAAGCAAGACTGAAACGCTTCATCGTAGTCTCCTTGAAATTTCGTTATGCCGCGTACGGCGCAAAATCGTATGCCGCGCGGCGAGCATCTGGCAAGCCGCCTTGCGGGTATCTTGTAAGACGCGACCTCACAGTTTGCCGTAAATCTCTGCCGCCGGCGGGGGCGGCTGTTTATGGAACGGTTAGATCGAGCAGCGGCCGTGACGCGCCAGCTGGCCCTTCGCGCGCACCGCGGCGCGGAAGCTCGGCAAACGCGGGGTCAAGACCCTGTAATTGGAGGGGATCGGGCGGCCGCCCCAGCCGAAATCGTAGATCTGGCAGATCCTGGTGAAATCCCATCGGATGACACGAAAGTCGGGCGCCGCCTGCGCGGAGCCTGTGACCAAAAATGCCGCCGCGGCGGCAAGCAATCCAAGATGCCAATGCTTCATTCCTGCTCTCCCGTGGTGATTCAATCCGGCTGACGCCCCGTGCGGCCGGATCGCACGCTAACGGGCGGGCAGGGAAAATTGTTCCGGATGCCGTCGCCTCAATTCCAGCGTGGCTGTGCGATCACGATCAGCAGCACGAACAGGCCGTAAAGGACGCCCGGCACGGCGAGGATCGACAGCGCGGCAATCGCCGCACCACGCCGGCCATTGGCATTGAGCAGCCAGCCGCCTCCGATCGTGCCAGCCACAGCTGCCAGCAGGCCAAGCCACAGGTTCATGTTGAACGAAGACACCGACCCGTCGGCGAGGCCGATGACGAAAAAATAGACGACGACAAGCGCGACCAGAAGGTCGATGCCGAGGAGCGTGCGGACAAGCATTCAGCTCATTCCGGCGTCATGCCTTGAGCGATCGCCACCCGCGCGCGGCGTGTTCCAGGACTGCACGCGCGGCCGTCTCGACCGCGCCGGTAACCGTCTGCACGCTCCGTGTGACCCTGTCGGCAGTTTCGTTTGCCATCAGTAACGCCTCATTGGCGACAATGCTGACATTGTCCGTGACGAGGCGCCCCGCACCGGTCACCGCACCGCGCAGGGCGGACTTCGCCGTGTCGATCCGCTCGAGCCGGGCCTGCGCGGCGAGGGCGCGCTGGTGCGCCACTTCCGCCTTGCGCAGCAGGCGCTGGTGTTCTGCGCGCTTGAGCTTCACATGCTGGACGACATAGGTCACGGCCGCGAAGCCTGCGAGCAGCGCGGCAAAGCTTGCCGACACGTAGAACTGCATGTCGATCAGGAGCGCCGCGCCGAAGCACAAAGCGAGCACGCCAACCAGCGCGAAGAGTTTCTTGCCGCGGCGAGTGATGGCATAGGCGGCGAATTGCCGGACGAAAGCAGCCCACATGATTAGTTCTCCGTGATGATCCCCCACCGCCCGCGCTGTGTCGGCGGCTTTACGGCCGGGCGGACCGCCGCGCCGGCACAGCTGCCTTGGGAGATAGGAACGGCATGAGCGGATCGCAATCGGCGCGGAGATAATCCTCTGGCGCTGGTGTTCGTTAAGGAAGCCTTGGCGGCCGCCGTTACCCGTTATTGCAAAGGCGCAAGGCAAGCGCCATTATTGCGCGACGGCGTATTCGAAGAAACCCGGATCACGCCGCAATAACCGGATCGGTTCGCGAAAGGGTGGCTCCCATGCGCGCGATGACGATCGCTATTCCAGCTTCAATTTTACTCAACATTGCCGCTATGGCCCAAGACCAGGGCCGGCAGTCTCCGAGCCGGACGGTGCCTCCACCGGGGGCGGCCGGCACGACAACCCCGCAGGCGCCGGTCGGTCACCGTCAACCGACGGAGCGTTCGCTGCCGCCGTCCGTGCGCAAGGAAGAGGATGCCAAGCGGCAGCCCGATCCGCTGGGGCCTATTCCAAGTATCTGCAAGAATTGCTGAGAGCGCGGGCGGGTAGGAGAAATGTCGCCGCGCACCGACTCACGCGTGTTCGCGGGGGTCATCGTTTTGGTGGCGCTAGCGAACGCTTGTCTCGCCGGCGAGGTTCGAAAAGGCGCCACCATGCAGGTGAAAGCCGATTCAATCTGGTTCCAGGACGCGGCGAAGTTTGCCCGCTGGCAGGCGCTGAAGAAGGGTGGTGATGCGAAAGCTTTGGCCGCCTACCAGGAGGAGGCGATGCGTCAGAGAGACGCCTGGCAGTTCATCAAGCCGCTGGCCGTGAAAATTCGCGGCGTCACGCCCAAAGCGAACCGCGTCGACGTCGAAATGGTGACCGCGGGCCGGCTGCAGGGCAGCCGATGGCTGCTCGATATCGATGCGATTGATACGAAAGGGCAGTAGGCCGCAAAAGCTACAACGCCTTATTACTCTCCTTCACCGCCGCCTCATCAACGTACACCTCGCTGCCCATCTGCCGGAATTTCTCCGACATCTGCGCCATGCCCTGTTCTTTATCGTTCAAAGTCGCGGCGTAGTCCCGCACGTCCTGCGTGATCTTCATCGAGCAGAACTTCGGGCCGCACATCGAGCAGAAATGCGCCACCTTGTGCGCTTCCTTCGGCAGCGTCTCGTCGTGATATTCGCGCGCGGTGTCGGGATCGAGCCCGAGGTTGAACTGGTCCTGCCAGCGGAAGTCGAAGCGCGCGCGTGAGAGCGCATCGTCACGCAGCTGAGCGGCCGGATGGCCCTTGGCAAGATCAGCCGCGTGCGCCGCGATCTTGTAGGTAATGACGCCTTCCTTCACGTCGTCGCGGTCGGGCAAGCCGAGGTGCTCCTTCGGCGTCACGTAGCAGAGCATGGCGCAGCCGAACCAGCCGATCATGGCGGCGCCGATGCCGGACGTGATGTGGTCGTAGCCCGGCGCGATGTCGGTGGTGAGCGGGCCGAGCGTATAGAACGGTGCCTCGCCGCATTCTTTCAGCTGCTTGTCCATGTTGATCTTGATCTTGTGCATCGGCACGTGGCCGGGGCCTTCGATCATCACCTGGCAGCCTTTCTTCCAGGCGATCTGCGTGAGCTCGCCCAAAGTCTCCAGCTCGGCGAATTGCGCGCGGTCGTTGGCGTCGGCAATCGAGCCCGGGCGCAGGCCGTCGCCGAGCGAGAACGAGACGTCATACTTGCGCATAAGGTCGCAGATCTCGTCGAAGCGCGT
>DASSSM010000216.1:0-5310 GCA_035708425.1 Pseudolabrys sp. | reverse complement strand
GCGTCGGAAGAAATCATGAAGGTCGCCCAGCATGCTGTCGAGCTTCACGGCGGCAACGGTGTCATGCTCGATTTCGGCATCGAGAAAGTGCTGCGCGACGCCGTCGTTTTTCTGCACATGGACGCCACAGTCGACATTTCCAAGTTCAAGATCATCAAGAACATGTTCCCGGAGACCGCCGGAAAATATGCCGGGCCGGAAAATTAGCGCGATCGTTTTTGGGTTCAGCGCCGCAAGGCGAAGTGGAAGCCCACCAGCACGATCAGCATGCCGACGAACTGCGCGAGACTCGGCACCACGCCGAGCGCGAGATATCCAATGATCACCCCGAATACCGGCACCAAAGCGGGGAAAGTTGCCGCCCGCCCGCCACCGAGCGCAATGACGGCGTGCGCGAAAAGATAAATGGGCAGCGATCCGGCTACTCCGCCCTGAACGACGGCCTGCAGGAGATTTTCGAACAGGCTCTGTTTCGCCAGGCCGCTTATGCCGTAGATGAGAAGATAAATCGGTGCCAAGACGATGACCGATACGGCGCCGACTGCCGTAACCGCCCGCGTTCCTGCGACGTTCCAGAGCCGCAGCAGGGTGCCGAATGTTGCCCAGAATAATCCGGCAGTGGCGAACAGGAGATCGCCGCCAACGCCGGAGTTGCCAATCGTCGTGAGCGATTCAGCGCCGAACATCAGCAGGCCGGCAATGATGATCGCACCGCCGGCGATGCGTTGAAGGGTCGCCTTCTCGTGGAGAATGAGCGAAGCGAGCAACAGGCCCGACAGCGCAGCACAGGCCGGTTGAATTGTCGTGCCGTGACCGAGCGGCACAAGAATAAAGCCGGTATAGGCGAGCAAGGACTGCGGCGGCCCCGACAGGACGGTCATTACCGACGCGCGGCTCCAGCCGATGCCGCCAAGGTCGCGTAATCCCTCGCGCACAATCAGAGGCAGCATCAGCAGGCCGGACCAGAAGAAGCGATGAAAAGCAAGATCGGCGGGGGAGAATCCAATCTGGACGCCGTGTTTGGCGGCGACAAAGCCCATCGCCCACGCCAGGGCCGCGAGCGTGCCGCACACGATGCCGATGATCATCGTCGGCCTATGCACTTTGTCGGATGCGGCCATGGACTCCGCAGTTCAAGGCAAGCGGGGTGACTTCGGTACGGCTGATACTCTAGGATTGGCAGCGAAGTCCATTTGCCAATCGAAAACACTCACTTCACCTGGATGGAAAGCTCATGGCGAAGTCGCGTAAAGTCATCATTACCTGCGCTGTTACCGGTTCAATTCACACTCCTTCGATGTCGCCCCACCTTCCGGTGACAGCCCAGGAGATCGCGGACGCCGCCATCGGGGCTGCCGAGGCCGGTGCGGCAATCGTGCATCTGCACGCGCGCAACCCACAGGATGGCCGTCCTGATCAGACGCCGGAGGCGTTTGCGCCGTTCCTCAAGGTGATCAAGCAGCGCTCGGGTGTCGTCGTGAACATCACGACCGGCGGGGCGCCGACGATGACTGCGGAAGAGCGCGTCCGTCCAGCCGCGACCTTCAAGCCCGAGGTCGCCTCGCTCAACATGGGCACGATGAATTTCGGCCTCTATCCGATGATCCCGCGGTTCAAAGGCAAGTTCAAACATGACTGGGAGGAGCCGTATCTCGAGCGGTCGCGCGGCGGTATGTTCAAGAATACCTTTGCGGACATTGAGTACATTTTGACCACCTGCGCCGGTAACGGCACCAAGTTTGAAATCGAGTGCTACGACATCGGCCATCTTTACACGTTGCGGCATTTCCTCGACCGCGGCCTGGTGAAGCCGCCGCTGTTCGTTCAGTCGGTGTTCGGGATTCTTGGCGGCATCGGGCCACACCCCGAAGACGTCATGATGATGAAGCGCACGGCCGATCGCCTTTTAGGCGACAACTACCACTGGTCGGTGTTAGGCGCAGGCCAGAACCAGATGCGGGTTGCTGCTATTGCAGCTTCGATGGGCGGCAACGTGCGGGTCGGCATGGAAGATTCGCTCTGGATTGGCGCCGGGAAACTGGCTGAATCCAATGCCCAGCAGGTGACCCAGGTCCGCAAGATCCTCGAAGGCCTCGGGCTTGAAATAGCGTCGTCGGACGAAGCGCGTGAAATCCTGTCGCTCAAGGGCGGTGACAAGGTGGCCTTTTGATCATTTAGCGGTCTGCGGCGATCTTTGCGGTTGCCCCGATACGCGCGAAACCCTCCTATAGCAGCAGGAGATTCGCGCGATGGGTTCGCTCGACAGCGTAAGCCTCGTCATTCTGCTGGGCAGCTTGCTGGTACTTGCCGGCATCCTGTCGAGCCTGATTGCGCTGCGCTTCGGAGCGCCGCTGCTGCTTGTCTTCCTTCTGGTCGGCGTGCTGGCCGGCGAGAATGGACCTGGCGGCATCAAGTTCGACGACGTCGGCGTTGCCTATACTGTCGGCTCGATTGCACTAGCCCTAATTCTGTTTGATGGCGGCCTGCGCACACGCTTTGCGACCTTCCGCAATGTTCTGGCGCCCGCGGTGACGCTCGCAACGGTCGGCGTGCTCATTACCGCAATTCTGACGGCGCCGGTCGCCAAATACGTCCTTGGGCTCAACTGGATCGAGGCCTTGCTGATCGGTGCCGTGGTGGCATCGACCGACGCGGCTGCAGTGTTTTTCCTGATCAATGCCCGTGGCCTGAGGTTGCGCCCGCGTGTCCGCGCCGTGCTCGAAGTGGAGTCGGGCACCAATGATCCCTTCGCCATCTTTCTCGCCTTGTTGCTGGTCGAAATTCTTCTGGTCGGCAACCAGAGCTGGTCGCACGCGCTGATAACGTTCCTGCGCGATGCCATCCTTGGCTGCATCATAGGCTTTCTGGGCGGTCGAATAATCGCGTTGGTGATCAATCGCCTGACGCTCGCGCAAGGTCTGCATGCGCCATTCGTCGCCGTCAGTGCGCTGGTCATTTTTGCCTTTGCAAATATCGTGCATTCGTCCGGCTTCCTCGCCGTCTATCTCGCGGGACTGGTCGTCGGCAACATGCAGACTCGCGCGCGCAGTTCCGTGATTGTCTTTCTCGACGCCATTACCTGGCTGGCCCAGATCGTGATGTTCGTTCTGCTCGGCCTATTAGCCTGGCCTTATCGTCTCCAATACAGCCTTTACGGCGCCATAGCAGTCGCAGTGGTCCTGATGCTGATCGCTAGACCGGCCGCCGTATTTCTCTGTCTGGCACCGTTTAAATTTCAGATGCGTGAAATGGTGTTCATTTCCTGGGTCGGCTTGCGCGGCGCGGTAGGCATCTTTCTGGCGTCGATTCCGATGCTGGTTGGATTGCAGGGAGCCACGCTGTTTTTTGACGTCGCTTTCGTCGTGGTCTTGCTGTCGCTGCTGGTTCAGGGCTGGACGGTCGCGCTCGCGGCCCGCAAGCTCGACATGTCGTTTGCACGCGCCGATCCTTTGCCGCGCCGCGTCGAGCTCGACCTGCCGGGGCAGTTGACCCGCGAGATCGTTGGCTATCCGGTGCCTGCCAATAGCCCGTTCCTGCGACGCGGTTTGATCCCGAACTGGGCACGGCCGACGCTGGTCATTCGCAACGAGGAAATATTGACGCCCGCAGAAGCGACTCCTGTGCGCGAGGGTGACTATGTCTATCTGCTCGCTCCGCCGGAAAAAGCGCAGGCGCTGGATCGCTTCTTCGTCAAATTGCCGCCGCCCGATCGACCCGATCCACGACTGCTCGGCGATTTTTTCGTGCCGGCTACGGCGACGCTCGGGGCCCTGGCAGACATCTACGGTCTGCAGGTTGCCGCTGACCATACCGAGGTTTCGCTCGCTGATTATTTCAGCGAGCAACTCCGTCGCCGCGCCAGGACAGGTGATATCGTCGAACTCGGGCCGATTGCGCTGCTCGCGCACAAGGTCGAGAATGGCCTTGTGACAACGGTTGGTCTAAGACTCGCCGAACCGGAAGAGCCGACGGGGCTGGGCGGGCGCGTCGAAGTGTTACGCCGCCGGATCCGGGACTATCTGAGTTAGAGCGCGCGCCGCGACAACGTCGGCAGGTGCTGAACCAGCCAGGCGCCGCCGAACAGCACGCCGGTCCAGAACAGGTCGCCCAGTATCGTCTTGTCGAGGAAGGGCAGGGCCGCAACGTAGCATTGCGCCAACCCGCTCAGGCTCAACGGATACATCCCACTGAAGGCCCAGACGGCACCGTTTGAGAGCAGGAAGAAGAGGACGGAGCACGGGATCATGGTGGCCACGACAGGAACGACACCCCGCCAGCGACGTGTCACCATGCCTGCGATGGCCGGGATCGCGATAGCGGCGAAGCCCACCGCCTGAATACGCCAATCCTCGCCCGGCAGAGCCGCATCACTCAAAATCATGCCAAGGATCGGCACGAGGAGAGCGAGCACCGGAACGCTCAGCACGCGCGCAGCGAATAGTCCGCTCGCTGCCACTGGAAGGAAGCCCGGTGCGTGCGGAAGCAGCCGTGCGGCCACATTCAGGGCGATCAAAAAGACTACCAGCAGCAAGTCCATCCAGAGATTTGCGCGCTTATCGGTCGGCTGCATTCGGCTCGGTCCTTCGCCTGTCGAGTACAACCCTTACCACGCCTGCGGGCATGATTGCTATCGTCTGATTAGCTGGCCGTCGCTCGCCTTTCAGCCCATTCGCTGACGATTCGCGCCATCTGATCGAGCCCATCGGTGAGCGCGGCGGGTCCGGGCTGCAGGATTAGCGTCGATTTGATTTCACGCAGCCAGCCGGTCGCGACGGCGGGAACTTCGGCAAAGTCAGGACGGGCGGTGACTTTTCCCGGCACGAATTTTTTACCGCACCAGGATCCAACAATGACGTCCGGCCGCGCAGCGATCACCTCATCAGGCGATACGATACGATCTTTGGCATTCTTGCGCGCGGCGAGCTGCGGAAAAACGTCAACACCGCCCGCCGCTTCGATCAGCTCCGACACCCATGCGATGCCGGAAATCATTGGTTCGTCCCACTCCTCGAAATAGACACGAGGACGGCGTGCGAGGTGCAACGAGCGTTCGTGAACCTCGTCGATGTGGCGGGCGAGGGAACTTGCAAGCGCTTCGGTCTTCTGTGTTGCGCCGACGATCGCGCCGAGCGTGCGTATCATGTCGAATATGCCGGCGATGTCGCGCTGGTTGAATGCATGCACGGAGATATTTTTGCGGATCAATTCGGCGACAATGTCAGCCTGCAGGTCGGAAAACGTAAGCACCAGATCCGGCTTCAGATCGAGAATCTTGGGCACGTCGGCCGAAATAAAAGCCGAGACACGCGG